>NZ_JAFLWD010000062.1:0-1214 GCF_017316105.1 Candidatus Enterococcus ikei | reverse complement strand
AGCTGACATACTGGTGATGTTGGTAATGCCAGCCTTGATCGGAATGAATTGTCATTCGATAATGCCTGTCTTTGCTTTTTTCAATCACTTTTTCTAAAGGTCCCAACACACAATCCAATGTTGGTTTTTGTTGGAAATGATAGGCGATGATTTCTCCATTAAATCCATCTAGAAACGGGCTTAGGTACGCTTTTCTTTTGACAGGTATTCCTTCCGGATTTCGTTCTGTATAGTGGAATTCTGATATATCTGTATAAATTTTTTGATTGGGAACACAACTGAAAAAACGTCGATTCACTCTATTTTTGGCTGTCTGACCGACCTGTCCTTTATAAGAGCGATATCTTCTTGAACGACGAGTAAAGCTTGTACATACTAAATGATATTTCTTCATGATTCGCCTAATTTTTTTATGGTTCACTTGATAGCCCTTATGGGCTAACGCCAACTTCAATCGACGATATCCGTAATTCCCATCATTTTCTTTAAAAATACGCTGAATCCATTCTTCTATTGGAGACGTAGTTTCTTCAACTGCTATCTTTTTTTTCCAATAATTAAAGGTGGATCGGGGTAAGCGAATGGCTTCTAAGACCAACTCTTGACGATACTTTCCAATCAGGTCGATGGCTATTCTGGTTTGGACTCGCCGTTTCGCTTCGCCATAATATTCTGTTGGAAAGTCTGTAGCTTTTTTAGATACTCCACCTCGATTCGTAATAATTCATTTTCACGTTCTAATTCTTGTTCACGGGAAAGTGAGGCTCTTTTCTGCTGTTTTTTTGTTGGTTTCGTCATTTTTTTAGGTCTCCCTCTGCGATTAGACAGGGCTGTGTGGCCGTCAGTAATGTATTTCCTCTGCCATCGAGAAATCATTGGACCGCATGGCAGTTTGAATTGTCTCGCTGCTTCTCCGAAAGAAGCCCCTGTCGTTTCTATAAAGTGTAATACATCTCGCTTAAATTCACTAGTATATTTTTGAGGAGAACGATGTGTGACGAGCCCTTCCTTTCCAAATAGTTGATAAGAGTGTTTCCAACTATAAATTAAGGAATACGATGAAAGACCATATTTTTTAGCTAATGCTCGACAACCTAGAGGACCTTCCAGATATTCTTTGACGATCTTTAATTTGAACTCTACTTCATAATAAGTCATAAAAAATAACCTCCAAAAATTGTATTTTTCACGTACAACTTTTGGGGGTCACCTCA
>NZ_JAFLWD010000061.1:0-8149 GCF_017316105.1 Candidatus Enterococcus ikei | reverse complement strand
CCTGTTGTTGGTTCATCTAAAATATAGAAATTTTTACCGTTCGAATTTTTATGAAGTTCACTTGCTAATTTCATCCGTTGGGCTTCCCCTCCAGATAAAGTAGTAGCAGGCTGTCCTAACGTTACATAACCTAATCCTACATCGACGATTGTTTTCAATTTACGATGGATTTTAGGGATGTGTTTAAAGAATTCTACGGCATCTTCCACTGTTAAATCTAAAATATCAGAAATATTTTTCCCTTTATAATGAACTTCCAATGTTTCAGAATTGTAGCGTTTGCCATGACAAACTTCACATGGAACATAAACATCTGGTAAAAAGTGCATTTCGATCTTAATGATTCCATCCCCACGACAAGCTTCACAACGACCGCCTTTGACATTAAAGCTGAAGCGTCCTTTTTTGTAGCCACGGACCTTGGCTTCATTAGTTTTAGCAAATAAATCACGAATATCATCAAACACACTTGTATACGTTGCTGGATTACTTCGTGGTGTGCGTCCAATCGGACTTTGATCAATATCGATAATTTTTTCAATATTTTCATAACCAGTAATATTTTTATACTTTCCTGGTTTATTAGAATTTCGATTGATTTTTTGAGCTAGTGCTTTTTTCAATATTTGATTCACCAAGGTACTCTTTCCTGATCCAGAAACTCCTGTCACTGCTACAAATTCTCCTAATGGAAATTCTACTGTAACATTTTTCAAATTGTTCTCAGATGCGCCAGTGACTTTGATTTTATCTCCATTGCCTTTGCGACGTTTTTTAGGGACAGGAATCACTTTTTTTCCGGAAAGATATTGACCTGTTAAGGAATTAGGATTTTCAGCTACTTCTTCTGGTGTTCCTGAAGCAACAATTTCCCCACCTAAATGTCCAGCTCCTGGTCCTACATCAATCAGATAATCAGACGCCCACATAGTATCTTCATCATGTTCAACAACAATCAGAGTATTTCCTAAATCACGCATTTTCTTAAGCGATTCGATCAAACGGTCATTATCCCGTTGATGCAGTCCAATCGATGGTTCGTCCAGAATATATAAGACACCAGATAAATTGGAACCGATCTGTGTTGCCAAACGAATCCGCTGAGCTTCTCCACCAGATAATGTTCCCGCTGCCCGACTAAGTGTTAGATAATCCAATCCCACATTTTTTAAAAAGTTCAAACGATCTTCAACTTCTTTTAAAATAGGTTTAGCAATCATTTGTTCTTGTTCTGATAGTTTTACCGTTTCAAAAAACTGTATAGCATTCTTAATTGCCAAACCAGTAACTTGACCAATATTAGTATTATCGATTTTGACTGATAAAGCTTGAGGATTTAAGCGATAGCCTTTACAAGTATGACAAGTCAGTTCAGTCATGTATAAACGCATTTGATCCCGAGTAAAATCACTATTTGTTTCGTGGTAACGGCGCTTGATATTAGTCAAAACACCTTCAAATGGCACTTCCACATCACGAACTCCGCCAAAGTCATTTTCATAATGGAAATGGAAAGGTTCACCATTTGACCCATTTAAAATAATATCTTGATGTTCTTCTGGCAGTTCATTGAATGGTGTATCCATATCGATATTAAAACTATCTGCTGCTTGTTCAAGCATTTGCGGATAGTATTGTGAACTGATTGGATTCCACGGAGCGATCGCACCTTCACGTAAAGTTTTGGTTGGATCTGGAATCACTAGATCACGATCAACTTCTAGTTTAATCCCTAATCCATCACAATCAGGACACGCACCAAATGGAGCATTGAAAGAAAACAATCTTGGCTCTAACTCGCCAACTGTAAAACCACAATATGGACAAGCATAGTGCTCACTAAAAAGCATTTCTTCTCCATCGATCACATCTACTAAGGCATACCCATCAGCTAAACGTAAGGCAGCTTCAAACGAATCAAATAAACGAGAACGAATTCCATCTTTAACAACGATTCGGTCAATTACGATTGCAATATCATGTTTTTTATTTTTCTCTAATTCAGGTGCTTCACTAACATCGTAGGTTTCACCATCAACACGCATCCGAACATAACCTTCGCGTTGAATCATTTCAAAAACTTTTTTATGTTGTCCTTTTTTCTTAACGATTACTGGTGCTAATACTTGAAGTTTAGTTTTTTCTGGTAGTTCCAGCACTTTGTCTACCATTTGCTCAACCGATTGACTGGTGATTTCAGTTCCATCATTAGGACAAATTGGGTGCCCGACACGAGCAAACAATAGTCTTAAATAATCATTGATTTCTGTTACTGTCCCAACTGTTGATCGAGGGTTTTTACTGGTTGTTTTTTGATCGATAGAAATCGCTGGGCTTAGTCCATCAATACTATCTACATCTGGTTTATCCATCTGTCCTAAAAATTGTCGCGCATACGCTGACAGACTTTCTACATAGCGACGTTGACCTTCAGCGTACAATGTATCAAAGGCTAATGAACTTTTACCAGAACCCGACAATCCAGTAACTACAACCATTTTGTCACGAGGAATTGTTACATCTATATCTTTTAAATTATGTGCACGTGCGCCATGAATGACGATTTTATCATTTGCCATTACTTCTCTCCTTTTGATTGTTAGTCCGATGTCCCTTACTTCTAAGCGAATTAATTCGCAAGAGTAACGGCTCTCCTTTGCTGTGAAATACAGCGAGTATTCTTATGAGCTGATGTTGAACCGTACAAGGTGACCGTAGGGAACGTTGATCCTTGATTTTGTCGGTTCGACCTTCATTTCTTAGTGCTTTCGTACTTAGAAATTGTTAAGATCGTAGTTCCTTCGTTACTCTCCTGCTTTTAACTCCAGAATTGTATCACGCAGAGTTGCTGCAGTTTCAAAGTCTAGTGCTTTCGCAGCGTCTCGCATTTCTTTTTCTAATTTCATCAATAAATCTGCTTTTTCTTGACGAGTCAATTCATGATAAGACTTATCAATCTTGAATGGTTCGCCTTTTTCATTTGTCTTAGAAATAGAAATCAATTCGCGGATTTCTTTAATGATCGTTTTCGGTGTAATCCCGTGTTCTTCATTATATTTTTCTTGGATGGAACGACGGCGAGCTGTTTCATCGATCGCTTTTTGCATCGAATCCGTCATTTTATCCGCGTACATAATGACTCTTCCATCTGAGTTACGGGCAGCACGCCCAATCGTTTGAATCAATGAGCGCTCACTTCTTAAGAAGCCTTCTTTATCAGCATCCAATATTGCAATCAGTGAAACTTCTGGTACATCCAGCCCTTCACGAAGTAAGTTGATACCGATCAGTACATCAAATTCACCTAAACGTAAATCACGAATGATCTCTGTTCGTTCTAACGTTTTGATATCACTATGAAGATACTTCACTTTGATCCCTAATTCTTTCAGGTAATCGGTTAAATCTTCAGACATTTTTTTCGTTAAAGTAGTTACAAACACACGTTGATCTTTTTCCACTCGCTCATGGATCTCACCAACTAAATCATCGATTTGTCCCATGATTGGACGTACTTCAATCAGTGGATCTAAGAGTCCAGTCGGTCGAATAATTTGAGGAATCACTGTATCTGTTTGTTCATATTCATATGGTCCAGGTGTTGCCGATACATAAACAACTTGATGAACGTGTTTTTCAAATTCTTCTAAACGTAACGGTCGGTTATCCAACGCACTTGGCAAACGGAATCCATAATCTACTAACATTTGTTTTCTGGCCCGGTCACCGTTATACATTCCTCGAACTTGAGGCATTGTTACGTGAGATTCGTCAATCACTAACAAGAAATCATCCGGAAAGAAATCAATCAGCGTATATGGCGGTTCTCCTTCTGAACGGCCATCCATATGACGGGAATAATTCTCAATGCCGGACGTATAGCCCATTTCTCGCATCATTTCGATATCATAATTGGTCCGTTGCTCTAAACGCTGAGCTTCCAGTAATTTATTTTCACTACGCAACACGTTTAAACGAGCATCTAATTCTGCTTGAATTTGTGAGATTGCGTGTTCCATATGTTCATCGTTGGTCACAAAGTGAGTTGCAGGGAAAATCGCTACATGCTCTGTTTCACCAATAATTTCACCTGTTAAAGCATCGACTTCTCTGATTCGTTCAATTTCATCACCAAAGAACTCAACTCTTAACGCATGTTCATCACGTGATGCCGGAAAGATTTCTACCACATCTCCTCGAACACGAAAACGCCCCCGTTGAAAATCAATGTCATTTCGCTCAAACTGAATATTGACTAAACTCGTTAATAATTGATTGCGATCCATCTCCATGCCTACACGAATAGAGACAACTTGTTCACTATATTCTTTAGGATCTCCTAAACCAAAAATACATGAAACAGAAGCAACTACGATCACGTCATTTCGTTCTAATAATGAGCTAGTCGCTGAATGTCGTAACTTATCGATCTCATCATTAATACTGGCATCTTTTTCTATATATGTATCACTAGAAGGAACATAAGCTTCTGGTTGATAATAATCATAGTAACTAACAAAATACTCGACCGCGTTATTAGGAAAGAATTCTTTAAACTCTCCATAAAGCTGTCCAGCTAATGTCTTATTATGAGCAATGACTAATGTCGGTTTGTTAACTTCTGTTATGACATTGGAAATCGTAAACGTCTTACCCGTTCCTGTGGCACCCAGTAAGATTTGCGCTTTTTCTCCGCCTTCGATACCTTCAACTAGCTTTTTGATTGCTTCGGGCTGATCTCCATCTGGCTCGTATTTTGATACTAAGTCAAATGTATTGGAGGTCTCTCTTTCTATCATTTAACATCCTCCCCTTACTTTATTTAGTTATTGATCTCAATTCAATAAAAAGAGACAAGAATCGCTGTTAGATAAACTAATCCAAGCTATACTTATCCACTCTTTTTAGTAAGAAACTTTCTCTTTCAATCAAAAAAATATCCTGTAATTATTTTACCATACCGAACATATTTTCGCTAGTTTTAGAATGCTTTGCGTATACGCAATTTTAGCTAATTTACATTTTATTTAACCTTTTAGATAGGACAAAGAATAGAAGAAAACAACGATTCGTGTTAAAACTATAAAAACCTTCTTACCCGCAATATGTCACTTTTTATAACATCGAATGTTAGGAAATGAGTTTTTTTTGACTTTCTTATTGTGAATGACTTGTGTTTTTGCCTTTTCTTACTATATAATTATCCAATATGCAAATATAGGAGGTATTTTATGAAAAGGAAACACTTTTTACTTTCATTCCTTGTGATGATGGCAAGTCTACTGACATTTACACTTGGGCAGTCTGCTCAGGCTGAGGAAAAAACATATAATATAGGAACAGATTTGACTTTTGCGCCTTTTGAATTTCAAGATTCAAAAGGTGAGTATGTTGGAATCGATGTTGATTTACTACATGCAATTGCTGAAGACCAAGATTTTAAAGTAAATCTAAAACCACTTGGCTTTGATAGTGCCATTCAGGCAGTTCAATCAAAACAAGTTGATGCGATGATCGCTGGTATGAGTATTACGGATGAACGCAAAAAATCTTTCGACTTCTCTGAACCTTATTTCGATAGCGGTCTACAAATGGCTGTCAAAAAAGGCAATGACAAAATCAAAAGCTATGACGATTTAAAAGGGAAAACTGTTGCAGCAAAAGTAGGAACTGAAAGTGCAACGTTCCTAGAAAAAAATCAAGACAAGTATGACTACACAATCAAAAACTTCGATGATGCAACTGGTCTTTATCAATCTCTTGAAAACGGTGAAGCTGATGCAATTTTTGATGACTATCCAGTTCTTGGTTATGCTATCACCAATGGACAAAAGCTACAATTAGTTGGTGAAAAAGAAACTGGAAGTTCTTATGGTTTTGCTGTAAAAAAAGGGCAAAACAAAGAATTGATTGAAAAATTCAATGCTGGTTTGAAAAACTTGAAAACTTCAGGTAAATATGAAGAAATCGTAGACAAGTATATTACTACTGGAACTGAACAAGAAGCAAAAAACGATAGTAAGATGAAAAAGATTCAACCTAAAAAAGAGACTTATGTAATTGCTAGTGATTCTACATTTGCGCCATTTGAATTCCAAAATTCTGATGGTAAATATGAAGGAATCGATGTTGATTTAGTTAAACGTATCGCAGAATTACAAGACTTTGATATCGAATTTAAATTCATCGGTTTCAGTTCTGCCGTTCAAGCTGTTGAATCTGGACAAGCTGATGCAATGATCGCAGGAATGACGATCACAGATGAACGTGAAAAATCATTTGACTTCTCAACACCTTATTTCGACAGTGGTATTCAAATCGCTGTCAAAAAAGGCAATGACAAAATCAATGCTTATGAAGATTTAAAAGGTAAAAAAGTTGGTGCTAAGATTGGGACTGAAAGTGCTGATTTTCTTGAAACCAACAAACAAAAATATGGATATTCAATCAAATATTTAGACACAACAGATGCTTTATACAGCGCTCTTGAAATCGGTGAGATCGATGCAATGATGGATGATTATCCAGTAATTGGTTACGGCGTTGCTCAAAAGCAACCCTTAACAACACCGATTCCTCGCGAAGAAGGCGGAAAATATGGCTTCGCTGTTAAAAAAGGTAAAAATCCAGAATTGATCCAAATGTTCAACGAAGGTTTAGCTGAATTAAAAAGAACAGGTGAATATGATGAAATCATCGGTAAATATGTAAAAGATGGTGCTTCTGAAAATAAAGTAGATGAATCAACATTCGTTGGTATGATCCAAAATAACTGGAAACGACTATTAAGTGGTTTATGGATGACTATTCAATTAACATTGATTTCATTTATTTTAGCCTTGATCGTTGGTGTGATCTTCGGATTATTCAGTGCTTCTCCTTCTAAAGCGTTACGTGTACTTTCTACTATCTATGTTGATATTATTCGCGGTATTCCTCTAATGGTTCTAGCTTTCTTCATTTATTTCGGCTTACCAGGAATTCTAGGTTTCAACATTCCAGTATTCCTTGCAGGAATCATTACTCTGACATTAAACGCCAGCGCTTATATCTCTGAAATTGTCCGCGGTGGAATCAACGCTGTGCCAGTTGGTCAAATGGAAGCTTCACGTAGTTTAGGTCTTTCATACAACCGTACGATGCAAAAGATCATTTTACCGCAAGCAATCAAAATCATGATTCCATCTTTCGTCAATCAATTTGTTATCTCTTTAAAAGATACAACGATTCTTTCAGCGATTGGTTTGATCGAGCTATTACAAACAGGAAAAATCATCGTTGCAAGAAACTTACAAAGTACTATGGTTTACTTCGTAATCGCTATGATGTATCTGATTTTGATCACAGCCTTGACGAAATTAGCTAAAGTTTTGGAAAAGAAGGTGAAATAATATGGCTGAAAAAATTCTAGTAGAACATTTAGTAAAAAAATATGGTGATAATACTGTTCTTAACGATATCAACGTATCTATCCAAGAAGGCGATGTTGTTTGCGTCATTGGTCCTTCCGGCTCTGGGAAAAGTACTTTTCTTCGTTGTTTGAATCAACTTGAGGAAGCTACAAGCGGTGATATCATCATCGACGGAGCCAACCTAACAGATAAAAATACAAATATCAATAAAGTACGTCAACACATCGGCATGGTTTTCCAACATTTCAATCTATTCCCTCACCTGTCGATCATGGAAAATATTACATTAGCCCCAACAGATTTAGGTAGACTTTCAAAAAAAGAAGCGGAAGAGAAAGCAATCCAGCTTTTAGATACCGTTGGTTTAGCTGATAAAAAGGATAGCTATCCTGAATCATTATCTGGTGGACAAAAGCAACGTGTGGCAATCGCTCGTGCCTTAGCAATGAATCCAGATATCATGCTATTCGATGAACCAACTTCTGCACTCGATCCTGAGATGGTTGGTGATGTATTGAATGTTATGAAAAAATTGGCAAAACAAGGAATGACGATGGTCATCGTAACTCATGAAATGGGATTCGCTAAAGAAGTAGCTAATCGGGTGATGTTTATCGATGGTGGTAATTTCTTAGAAGATGGCTCACCTCAACAAATCTTTGAAAATCCGCAAAATGAACGGACGAAAGATTTCTTGGATAAAGTTCTTAATATTTAAACAAAAGAAGATGGATTGC
>NZ_JAFLWD010000060.1:0-2178 GCF_017316105.1 Candidatus Enterococcus ikei | reverse complement strand
GCAATAGCATAGCTTTGATCTTCAAATAATGGCCCCACTAACAATAAAGCTGCAACGATCCCAAGCGTTGCGGCTACCCCAATCAGAAATGTCCGCCATTGTTGTTTAAATTCTTTTAAACTGATTGTTGTTCCTAGATGGACTAGGATAAAACCAACAACAGTTGTTCCTAAGGCCAATAATGAGGAACTAGGCAATAAATCTTCTGGAAATACATTCGTTTTAAATCCAATTAAAAAGATCAATGAAGCAATTAATAATGTTGAAAGTAGCGACTTCGTTTTTTTAGAAATATAATCACTAACCGTCCAAACAAGCATAATAATCGTAAAAGCTAACACAGAATTCATAATTTTCGCTCTCCTTTTTCTAAGTGGCTATTTTTTTACTGAATCGGATGATAAGTAAAACCCAAACCGTGAACCTCAGCGACATTTGATACAATCACAAATGAAGTTGGATCGATTTGATCGATGATACGCATGACTGCTGGATACTCATTATTTGAACTGACGATCATCAACATTTGATTTTCCTGTTCTGTTTTGCCCCCAGTAACATTAAACAGTGTGACACCGCGATTAACGGTATGCAGCAGTTCTTGTTTGATTTCATTGGTCTTATCTTGGCTGAAAATCAATATGGATTTTCTTCGTTTGACGCCAGTTTCGATATAAGTCATGACGATTGATGTAATAATGATCGATAATATTGCAAACAGAAACGATTCAACGCCGAAGATGAAAACGTTTAGTAAGACAATAAAAGCATCCGTCACCAATAGTCCTGTTGAGGTATTAATGTGCCAATATTTTTGTAAGATCAGCGGTGGAATTGTTGTGCCACCACTAGAAGCACCTATTTTATAAAGAATAGCAACGCCGATCCCAAAAATCGCACTGCCGAAAAGAACGGATAGTAAACGATCGGAGGTGACCATGATTTCAGGAACAACCGCTAGAAAGAGTGGAAACAATAAACTACCAATCAGTGTATTGAAAAACACCTTTTTCCCTAAAAAGAGGATCGTTAAAAGCAACATTAAACAATTTAAGACCAAAACAACGATCGACCGATCAATCGAAAAGGCTGCTTCTGCCAAAATACCTAATCCACTCACACCGCCTGCGGCTATCTGATGAGGACCTAAAAACATATTGATGGAGATGCTCAGCAGCAGAACTGCTAGGATGATCAACAAGATATTTTGACCTTTACGCACCGCAGTCATTTTACTGACCCGCTTGAAGTATGACTGTCGGGCATTTCATTGACGATAGCTAAAGCCAATTCAACTGATTTTAGCATTTCAGCAATTGGGATATATTCGTTGACGGTATGGATTTTTTCATATCCAATCGATAAATTCAATGTTGGTTTACCTTGTGCGTTAAAGATATTGGCATCACTACCGCCGCCGCTGATTTCTGGTGTGAAGGTACGACCAATTTGAGCTGTTGCAGCTTTAGCGATTCTAACAGGATCAGAATCATCAGCTAAATGAAAACCAGTCGCTTTTTGATCCATGGAAAGAGTGAAGTCACCGCCATGTAAACTAGTTGCGTTTTTGAATGCTTGTTCTAATGTAGCAAGAAAGTCACGTGCTTTTTCATCGGAGATCGAACGTACTTCTCCTTGAATCATCAAGTCTTCCATCACAACGTTGATCCCTGCACCACCAGAAATTTTTCCGATGTTTGAAGTGGTATGCTCATCCAATCTGCCAAAAGGAATTCCTCCTAATGCCGTTTGAGCAATCGTGAATGCTGAAATACCTTTTTCTGGTTCTAAACCAGCATGAGCCGCTTTACCTGTCACTTCAATATCAAACATATAGAGGAAAGGACTAGCAATGATTCCATTTCCAGCCGGGCCAGAATTATCAAATACGTAGCCAAATGTTGAATCGATCAATGACATATCCAAGGCGGCGGCCCCAATCAAACCGATTTCTTCACCAGGAGAAAAGACGAGTTCGATCGGTCCTGTTTCGATAGTATTTTCTGAAATTGTCTCAATCATTTCTAAAAGAATCGCAATCCCTGCTTTATTGTCTGCTGCTAAAATCGTTTCACCTTTAGAATAAAGAATATCGTCCTTCTCAAGCACTTCAATGCCTACACCTGGTTCTACAGTATCCACATGACAAGAGAAGAAGACCGGCTCCTTAGCTAAACT
>NZ_JAFLWD010000006.1:0-215160 GCF_017316105.1 Candidatus Enterococcus ikei | reverse complement strand
GACCTGCTTATACAGTTTTTAGTTTATTTACTTCTCTTCGCAAACGGCCGATAAGCAATCCCACGACTTTCACACCAATGAATGATCTCACCAGAAAAAACAATATCCGTAGTTGTAAGCTCGGCAGTTGTTTTCTTCCCAAGTAATGTATACAACATTTTAAGTTCATTTTCCCATTGCTGAACAAGTTCGATCGTTTCATCTAGACCATTTGTCATCAGTTGATTTAAAATAGTTCCTGCCACACCAATGCTTTTAGCTCCTAAGCTGAGTGCTTTGACAATATCTAAGGATTGTTGCACACCGCCAGAGGCTAAAACGGCAAGATCACGTTGCCAATTCATTGATTCTAAAAGTGAAAGAACCGTGGACTGTCCCCAATCAGTTAAAAATCCCAGTTCTCTTTTCTTACGACGGGCATTTTCAATTTGAGTAAAACTGGTTCCACCTTGACCACTGACATCGACCGCTTTCACACCTCGCCAAACTAATTGTTCGATCGTTTCACTGCTCATACCAAAACCAACTTCTTTCACAATAACTGGAACAGATAGATGAGAAACAATATCCTCAATATTATCTAACCAACCATGAAAATCACGATCTCCTTCAGGCATCACTAATTCTTGTGGAACATTGACATGAATTTGCAGTCCATCAGCTTGGAAAAGATCAACAGCTCGTTTCGCTTCTTCTAAAGAAAGACCAGCGCCGATATTTGCCAAAATCACACCGTCAGGGTTTTCCTTACGCATGATTCGATAAGTTTCAGCTAACTCAGGATCTTTCAACGCAGCATTGACCGAACCGGTCGCTACCATCACACCAGTTTCTCTAGCGATGATACCTAATTGCTGATTGATTTCCTTTGCCCGTTCACTACCACCAGTCATTGCATTGATATAAAACGGTTGTTTGAGAGAAAAATCAAGAAAAGAAGTTGAAATATCGACTTCGTTCATTGCTGTTTCTGAAAAGGAATGATGGACAAAGCGGATTTTATCAAAATCATTGGCTTTTTCTTTATGAAAGGCTTTTGCTAAAGAAATATGTTCATCTTTTCGATTCATCTTGTTCCTGCTTTCCGTAAAAATATACATGTAATGGTAAAGGAGTGATGCCTTCTTTTTCCCAAGAGCTCATTAAAGGCAAAATACCAGATTTTTGTTTGAATAAGACGATTCCACAATCGCCGCCGCCTGCGCCAGAGGATTTAGCAGCACCTCCGCAGGTTTGAGCTAAATTACATAATTTTTTTAGGGCTTGAGTTTCGATCGTAACGCCTGTGATCGATGTTAATTGTTGGAGTAATTTTCGGTTTTTTCGTATTTGTGCTTGGATCAACGAGATATTTTCTGAATGGAAGCCTGCGATCATCGTTTCTACACAAGCTTTGCTGTCATCTAGAAATTGTTGGTAGGCTGTTTCTTGATCTTCTTTTGATTGATGGACTTGATCGACTAAATCAGAAGTAGATGCAGGGCTGCCAGTCCAGCCAATCAATAAACGTAATTTTTTAGGCACATTTAAGGGTTGAATCATTAATTTTGGCCAAGTTGCTTGAAGTAAAGCTGTCAACGTTTGTTTTTGCGATTGCTCATTGACCCATTGATGATCAAACGTTGAAAAAGCGATCCAGCCGCCATAGCAACTTGCAGCAATATCACCGCAAGAGCCATTTCCTTGAACTTCCAAATGTGCAAGGGCAGAAAGCTTGAATATTTCTTCTTCAGTCAATTCTAACTCATAAAAAAGGCTCAACGCTTTTACAGTTGCCACAGTTACAGCGCCACTAGAGCCTAAACCATATTTTCGTCCATTAGAGCTGTCTAGCTCGCTAGTCACTTTCAAATGATAAAAAGACAGTTTTTTCTGTTGCTCTTGCGCATATTTTTCAGTTAAACGAATCGCTGCTAGTACATAATGAAAAGGATTTTCCCGAATATCTAATACCAATTCGTTATTTCTTCTCGTCCAGCGTACAGGTAGGGAGCTGTATTGAGCAGATTGAATACTACCAACGTTTTCTGCTGTTTCAAGAGTAACTGTTACAAATTGATCCACTGCAACGATGATTGCTGGATGTCCTGGTTCAACAACGGCATATTCACCAGCAATAAACAGTTTACCTGGTGTGGAAACTTCTATCATAATTCTTCCGACCTTTCTACAGGAATTCTCTCTATTCCTGGTCCTGCAAAAGCTGAAATTAGCTGTTGCTCAGAAAAATGATCTGCTAAAAAATTCTTTAAAGCAGCCAAATTTTTCTTTTCTACTAAAATTTTAACATTTGGACCGGCATCCATCGTAAAATAACATGGCAGACCTTGCTTGCGAACGGCGCGTACTAATTGCATAACTTTCAAACTCTCAGGTGACCAATAAGTAAACGGTGGTACAGCAGCTAACGTTGTTCCATGCATGCGTAAGCCATTTGCTTCAGTGACTTGACCTAATTTATTAAAATCTTTTTCTTTGATTGCTTGTTTGGCAGTTACTAGATCGGGTTCGACATTTTCGAGCCAACCAGAATAAAAACTTGATGTTTCAACGGTTCGCTTCATCCCATCACGACTAGAAATATCTTTGACGCCATCATCGACTAAAACGAACAACATTGCTAATTCTTCTTCCCACTTATCAGAAGGAATAGGTTGAGCAAAAGAGTTCTGATCAGAGTCGCCTTTTTGCCATTCAGCAAATCCGCCAAAAATACTGCGGCAAGCAGATCCAGAGCCGCGTCTAGCTAAACGAGATAACTCTGTTTCAGTTAACTGTAAATCTAACGCTGTGCTACATGCACTAGCTAGAGCCGCCAAACCGCTAGCAGAAGAAGCAAGACCTGCTGCTGTTGGTACAAAATTTCGACTGTCGACTTTAGCGAATAGTGATAGATTTTGTTGTTGACGTACAAGGTCTAAGAAGTTGGAAATTTTGGCTGTTTGCTTAGGATCTTGTTTTTTTCCATCTAAAAAGAATATATCTTCAGTTAGTGTTTCATCGAAATAAACACTAGTTTCTGTATAAAAAGCATCTAATGTCAACGAAAGACTGCTGTTCATTGGTATTATCAAGTGTTCATCTTTTTTGCCCCAATATTTGATCAAAGCAATATTTGTATAAGCTCGCGCTTTTCCAACGTACATTAATTTTTCACTCCTAATGATTGAATCCAAGTTGCTACAGCACCAGCTGTTTCTATGGATGCAGCTATTTTTTCAGCTTCTTCCTTAGAGTCAGCTAAAGCGATCATACAACCGCCGCGGCCACCACCTGTTAATTTTGCTCCTAAAGCGCCGTTTTCACGAGCAGTAGTGACTAATTGGTCTAATTGGTCATTACTGACGGTCAACGCTTGAAGCTGAACGTGTGCTTGATTCATGACTTTTCCTAAAGTATGAACATCATCTGCTAAAATAGCTTGTTTTGCAGATTTAGTCAAGTGCCCTAACTCAGTGATATGCTGTGAAATTTCTTGTTTGTTTTGCTCAAAGAGGTGCGCTACATCGCTAACTGTCGCTCTTGTTTGACCTTTAATGCCAGTGTCTGCCACGATCAAAAAAGCATTGGAAACATTCATTGGGAATGATTCTAATGGATGACCTTTTATAAAATATAAGGGTTCATTTCCAGTCGTCGCAGCTGCATCGATGCCGCTGGGATTACCGTGAGCAATTTTTTCGGCACCATTGACTAGCGGAAGTAAGTCTTCTGATGTACATGGAATATCAAAGTAATCAAACAATGCACGAACGATCGAAACTGCAACCGCTGCACTTGAACCCATGCCTCGCTCTGCTGGTATCGTACTAGTAATAGTAATTTTTAAGGTTGCCGTTTCATGATGAAGAGCGGTCAAGGTTTGAACGATAACTTCTTTTACACTTTTTAATTGCGCAGGAACTTCTGAAAGGTTTCCCGAAAAATAATGACAATCTACTATCATAGTAGTGTCAGGTTCGACTTTTGTTGAAATATACGTCTCTTGAAAAGGAAAAGCAATGGCTGGTTCCCCATAAACAACAGAATGTTCGCCCATCAAGATGATTTTTCCAGATGCTTGTCCTTTACCTATTTTTTCTTTATTCATTTTAATAAACAGTCCTTCTATTTAAATATCAAATGTGTTGTGATCCAAGGTGCTGCGTAAAGAATCATGAATTGAACGCCGTAATTTACGCCCATCTTATTAAGAGTACCACAAACGATTCCTACGAGCAAAACACCAAAAATATTGATCAATCCAGCATCCATATAAGCTAGTAATAAAATAAACCCGATAAATAATCCTAAAATTGCTTCATGAGGAATCTTTTTCAAAACGAAAGCTGTCATCTGACGAGCATATTTCATCGCAATGAAGTATGTAATAGCTGAAGCCAAGATCCCCGCAAAAAGAACCGCCAAAACAAATTCACCTCTACTTAATAGATGATGAAGGTTATGATCTAATGTAAAAACAGGTGGTGCATTGAACAAGGCATTAGCTGGACCCACTGCTACCGGTGATAACGGAATTCCTAATGCTATCAGTGGGATGATTACACCTGATAGATAAGTTGCATGAGATAATGCACTCATTGAAGTAATCGCCATACTCGCTTTTTTCACAGGATCTTTTTCTCTATTTGCTACAGCTTCACCAAATAAAATCGTTAAACCAACTGGACTCAAAAAGAACAGGAAGTTTGAAAGGAACGAAACAACGGCACTGGTACCAGCTTCTTTTTTTGTAATTATTTGAAAAGGATGTAATATCACTTGTTTTTCATCTATCTTGTCTAACGTGATTTTTTTTACTTCATGACGAGGTAAAGCATCTCGGTTTTGTTTGTTCAATAAGCTTAGTAAAGACACAAGTAACGGACCAATAGTGATCCCTAGGAAAAATGAAATAGTCACGTTTTTTTCCTGCGGCACGGCTCCAATGCCCCAATAAAGATAGCGCAGTCCTTGAAAGAGCAAACCAAGGGGAATAATACTAATCAAAGCTAGTAGTTTATTTTTACCGATCAAGGATAAAAAAATCGCACCGAAAACAAATAATAAAGGCGCATACTCTTTTACAGAATCAGAAAAAGGAGCCAAAATATTAGCTAAAAGCAAACTTACAGGTATGGCAACGGTCGTTCCAATGATCGATCCTGTGGCCATTTTCTTTATACTGATTGCGGCCATGCCGCGTTCTTTTAGATACAAAGCATGCTCGATCATCGGTGTTGACATCACACCACCAGGTAAGCCGACCAAAGCTGTGGGAATAGCATTCATTAAATTTAAAGTAATGATTGCTGAAATAAAGAACGTCAGCACAACAATTGGCTGAACACCTGCTAAAACTATCGCTAACGTAACAGGCATCAAAACAGACGTTTCATCTGTCCCCGGTACAAATCCGATAAATGTATATAAAACAATCGCACTGATAACGGCTAGAAGCATTTGAAAGAGCAGTCCAACATCCATTAGTTGTCTTCCTCCTCGATCACCGTTCGTTTAGGTTTGATCAAAAACGTACTGATGATAAAACCAACGACAGCACCACCCAGACCAAAAAACAACTGTTTTGTTGTATCTTGTGCAGGTGCTAAAAAGAAACTCCCCATAGTTGCTACACTGCAAATCACAATTGCTATGATCAAATCTTTTAAAGCAACCAAGTCACCCCAGATTTCGATAAGATCCTTTTTCATTAAAACGTCCCCCTTAAGATTAAAAGCTGAGTAGATTCACTCGTGCTTATTGCTGTTAGAACAATAGGAGTCACATATATAGTTTGATTTTTTCTAAAGAATTAACTGAGAATTGTTCTCAACCTACAATAGTTTACCAAAAAAGCCTATGAAGTAAAATTTTTATATGCTATTTAAGGAAAAAATTAACTTCTCTTTAATGAATAGGAGCAACGAAAAGAAAGATTAAAGTTGAACCTACTCAGTTCGACTCCAATCTTTCTTTTGTTTATTCTTCAATAACTAAGCCTAAACCAGCCGCAATTGTGATTGCCTGTTCTTGTGTTACTTTTAGTCCTTTGAGCAATTCTTGTGAAAAAGCAATTTTTTCAAATGTACTTTTCGTTAAGTCAAGTGTTGCCAACTTTGTATGGAACCAATTACTGCCAGTCAAAGAACAGCTGTCGAACAAAAGGTTATTCCAAGCGACTTCAACAAATTCAGTATCGTTTAAACTTGTGTGTTTAAACTGAATAACTTTTTGATTTGTCGCGCTAAAGGAGGAATAATCAGCCAAACAATCTTCAAAGAGGCAATCTCGTAAGTAACTTTCCGCAAAGTTTGTCCCAGTCAACTTACATTGGCGGAAATGAACTTGATGAAAACTGGCACCGATCCATTCTGTATTAGACAGATCACAATGATCGAAAATTACATTACTACATTCAAAACGTTCTAGATGATTTCGATTCATAGTAATTTTTTCAAAGCGGCATTCTCTAAAGACCAAGTTACGTATATCTTGATAACTAAGATCTTGATCTTTCAATGACAAACCTTCAATAATAACTTCATCATCTAAGGAGATATAATCCGTTTCAGTAAGCTTAGGCAGTAAAGGGGCGATGGGCTTTTTCGTTTTCATAAATAAAACCTCCAATTAATTGATTATCTGGGCCTACTCGGTTTCTTTATCTAAATTTTCATCCAATTGATACGCGCGATTATAAAATTTTAGGCAAGTCGTCAATACGAATGCGCCCAAAAGGCCTAAAAGACTACCTAAAACAATACCGATCAAACGGTAATTCAGCAGACTTACTGAATACTGATGACGAGCTAAATTTGCTAACAACAAGGACATCGGTGTTGTAAAAAAGTTTGCGATCGTATAATTACGTTTAATAAAAAATTCTACTGTCAAAAAGAAAAAGCAGATCAAAACAATCGTTTCTAATGAAGTAAATGAAATACTCAATAAAAGAGCCGCAATCAATAAACCGATCATCGTACCCAAAATTCGTTGAATATTTCGATGCATGACCGCACGTAAATTATCTCCTTGTAAAACGGCAGCACAGGAAACGATCATCCAATAAGCATTAGTCAAATGCAACGATTGACTGATATAAGTTGCTAAAAATAAAATAGCCGCATAATGCAGCGCATCAAGAAGAGCTGCAGGATCAGTATAAAGCCGCTCCTGTAAAGAAATTTTCTTTTGCCGCTCGACAAATTCCCCTTCAATAAAATATAAGATAACTGCAACTATCAGAGCAGTTAAAACGCCTAATAAAACATAACTCATCATAAGCGAAACTTTTTCCAAAGGGATTTTCGTACCACTGCCCATTGCAGTAACCATGACAATAAAAAAAGCCCCCGGCTTAGCAATTCTGTACAATCTAAAAATGATTCGGGCGAAAAAAGAAATCAACGCAATGGCAATTGGGATGAGCCAAGGAATATGAGTACTAAGCATACCTACCAAATTCCCTAAAAGTAAAAACGTACCAATCGAACTTAAACGAATCAGTAACTCCTTTAATGGAAGAGTTTGATAATAAAGAAAAGTAAAAATCCCAAGAGAACCAAAACTACCTATCAGTAAATTATTTGAAAAATAGCCTATAAACAAAGGTACGGCCATACAAATACCTGCACCAATCAGACGAAAGGGTGCTTTTTGAGGTTTGTGAAATACAGTTAATTCTTTAAAAAAAGATGAACGATTCATCTAATCACTCCTTATTTATTACGGAGAAACACAGTAGAAATCTTTTATGATATGAATTGAACAATCAGATTGAGACAGAAAAAAATTCTGTAACTCGTCATACGATGTTTCTTCTATTACTAATCTAACATACTTTTTTATAAGATGACAATCGCTTTTTATCTAATCTAGTGTCACGGGCTAGCCTTTCGGAAAAAAGATAAAACCTGATTGTGTCCAAAAGCGCCACCTTCATGTTTTCCTATTTTTCAGTCAAGGCTGAACGAGCCCGTTCCACTTTTTATTTAATCTAGCTCCACGGGCTAGCCTTTCGGAAAAAAGATAAAACCTGATTGTGTCTAAAAGTGCCACCTTCATGTTTTCCTATTTTTCAGTCAAGGTGGAACGAGCCCGTTCCACTTTTTATTTTCATTTCTAAGAAATCACTTCTAATGAATAGATAATCTCATGATGTAAGTATTAAAAAAAAATAAGATTATTCTTGATTTTTTAATTTAAAAATTGTAAACTATACCTCAGTACAATAAATAATTATTAAATTCTGATTTTTCAGAAAATACTTAGGGTCTATATAGGGAGGAAAAAAGAATGAACTTAAAGAAGTCATTTGCTTTTGGATTCATCACTTTATTTAGTTTATCATTAGCAGCATGTGGTAACGGCGGCGCAAAAACAGACGATTCAAGTGGCTCAAAAGCATCCGGTGGTAAACCAAGTGGAGAGCAAGTTTTCCGTGTTAATGTTTTACAGGAGATGCCAAGTGCGGATCTATCTTTAGCAACCGACACGATTAGTTTTTCTGCTTTAAACAATGTATATGAAGGAATCTATCGTTTGAACTTAGATAATAAACCAGAACCTGCTGGGGCTGCTGAAAAAGCAGAAGTCAGTGAAGATGGTATTACGTACAAAATCAAATTAAACGAAAAAGCTAAATGGTCAGACGGCAAACCTGTAAAAGCAGAAGACTATGTTTATGGATGGCAACGTACGGTTGATCCTGCGACAGCTTCAGAATATGCTTACCTTTACGAATCTGTGAAAAATGGTGCAGATATCGCTGCAGGTAAAAAAGACAAAGCTGAATTAGGAATCAAAGCTGTAGGTGATTACGAATTAGAAATCACATTAGAAAAAGCCACACCATACTTTGACTATCTATTAGCATTCCCATCATTCTTCCCACAAAGAAAAGATATCGTGGAAAAATATGGTAAAGACTACGCTGCAACAAGTGAAAAATCAGTTTATAATGGACCATTTGTCTTGGACGGCTTCGACGGAGCAGGTACAGATACAGAATGGTCATATAAGAAAAATAAAGATTATTGGGATGTAGATTCTGTAAAATTGGATGAAGTAAAAACAAATGTAGTGAAAGAAGCACCGACTTCATACAATTTATTCCAAGATGGACAAGCAGATGATGTAACCTTGACTGGTGAATTGGCTCAACAAGCTGCCAATGATCCACAACTTGTCATCCAAAAAGAAGCAACAACTCAATATATGGAATTAAATCAAATGGATGAGAAATCACCATACAAAAATGAAAACCTAAGAAAAGCAATTTCTTATTCAATCGACCGTAAATCTTTAGTTGAACAAATCCTTGGTGATGGTTCAGTAGAACCTAAAGGCTTAGTTCCAGCTGATATGTCTACATCTCCAGATGGGAAAGAAGACTTTACTGCAGCTGCTGGAGACAAGATTACCTACGATAAAGAAAAAGCAAAAGAACATTGGGAAAAAGCGAAGAAAGAATTAGGGATTAAAACATTAGACATCGATATCTTATCTTCTGATGCAGATTCATCTAAGAAAACAGTTGAGTACATTCAAGGTGCGATTCAAGAAACCTTAGAAGGTACCAAAGTTACTGTTAGTCCAGTACCACTTTCTGTACGTTTAGACCGCTCAAATAAAGGTGATTTCAAAGCTGTTATCGGAGGCTGGGGAGCTGATTATGTAGATCCAAGTAGTTTCTTAGATCTATTCCAAACAGGCGTGCCATATAACCGTGGACGTTACAGTAATCCTGAATACGACAAATTAATAAAAGAAGCTTCAACTACAAATGCGAATGATCCTGAAAAACGTTGGGAAAATATGGTTGATGCAGAGAAAACAATCATGGGCGACATGGGTGTAATTCCTCTTTATCAAAAAGCTGAAGCGCACTTACGTGCTGAGAAAGTAAAAGATGTTGGTTTCCATCCAGCAGGCGCGCAATACGATTACAAATGGACATACATTTCAGAATAGACTGAAATTTTTCCAATAGTAAAAGGACCTTTGCCCTCTTTGAATAAAAAAGGCAACGGTCCTCTTGCTATCTTTGCTCATAAAAAGTAAAATAATAAAGAAACGATAGAGACGATCAGTAAAATACCTCCAGTTTCAAGCCAGTAAAGCTGATGCGCTTTACCGATCACTGAAAATGGGATGAATTCTTTCGGTTCATTTTTCTTCTTAAAACGGAAATGCATTTTCATAAAACGTTGGAAATTATCAAAAAAACCTGAGGACATGATCCACATGGCTAAGCCGATAATCAAAAAGAATAATGAAACGATGAAAAAGGTATCAGATATAGAACGGATAGTCAGTGACTGCTTTATCAATAGGTAAGTAAAAATACCAATGCTTGAGACCGCTGAGGTAATCAAGGGCCATTTAAAATTTTTCATGTGCTCATCCTTACTTAATTTTCTATCCTTACTTTATCGAAAAAAACTGATGAAGTCAAAATAATCTCGGAGGTGTCATTCTTGAACAGTTTTGGAAAATATTTTCTTAAACGGGTCTTCTTTATGATCGTCACATTGTGGTTGATCGCAACGATTACGTTTTTCTTAATGCAATTATTACCAGGTACTCCTTATACCAACCAAGAAAAACTTAGTCCAGAAACAATCGCTATGTTGAACAAGCAATCTGGCTTAGATAAACCAGTAATCGTTCAATATGGAATTTACTTAAAGAATCTTGTCGTGGGTGATTTTGGGATTTCATTCCAATTTAAAAATCAACCAGTTGCAAAACTTTTAGCAGGCCGTATCGGACCATCAGTCCAATTAGGTGCACAAGCTATTATCTTTGGTACGCTAGTCGGTATTTTACTAGGAATCATTGCAGCGATGCGCCAAAATACATGGGTAGATACATTAGCGACATTGATGGCAATTTTAGGACGTTCAATTCCTAACTTCGTCTTTGCCGTATTGTTACAGTATATCTTTGCCATGAAATTAAAAGTACTACCAATCGCAATGTGGAATGGTTTTGCTTATACGATTCTACCAACGATTGCTCTGGCAATGAGTCCCATGGCCGATTCCGCCAGGTTTATACGAACCGAGATGGTTGAAGTTTTACATAGTGACTATGTAGAGTTAGCTCGAGCAAAAGGGTTGAGCCGTTGGCAAGTAGCGGTTAGACACGGACTTAGAAACAGTTTGATTCCTTTGATTACTTTATTAGGACCATTAGCAGTTGGTTTGATGACAGGATCATTGGTTGTTGAAAATATTTTCGCTATCCCAGGTATTGGGGAGCAGTTTGTAAAATCAATTATGACAAATGATTACCCAACGATCATGGCAGTAACAATTTTGTACTCTGCTTTGTTAGTATTCGTAATCTTGATCGTTGATTTACTTTATGGATTGATCGATCCAAGAATTCGTGTTTCAGGAGGTGCCAAAGGTTAATGGAAACAGTTGACTTAAATAATGTACCAGAAAAAATCAAAACGATTCCAGCAGATGAATTCCAACCTTTGGATACATCAACAACAAAAGAACGTGAACGAATTGCAACGCCGTCACTAAGCTTTTTACAAGATTCTTGGCGCCGTTTGAAAAAGAATAAAGCTGCAGTGATTTCTTTAATCTTACTAGGAATCATCATCTTTATTTCGATTATTACTATTTGGGTTTCACCGCACGATCCAACGCAGCAAAATGTTGCTTATATCAATTTACCACCCCGTATTCCATTTTTAGATAGTATCAATGGATTTAACGGGACAGCCAATGTTGCTGGTAAAATGGTAGATAAGTATGCACAAGCAAATGTTCCTGATAATGTGAATTTCTATCTTGGAACAGATGGCTTAGGCCGTGATGTGTTGAGCCGTTTATTCATGGGAACTCGTATTTCATTATTGATCGCATTTATCGCAGCTTTACTTGATATTACGATCGGTGTAACATACGGTTTGATTTCAGGATTATTAGGCGGACGTGTTGATACAGTGATGCAACGTGTTTTAGAAGTTCTTTCTGGAATTCCTAACCTTGTTGTAATGATCTTGATGCTGACTGTTTTTGATCCAGGTATCTTATCAATCGTTTTAGCGATGGTTATTACCAACTGGATTTCAATGGCCAGAATCGTTCGTGCTCAGACCTTAAAATTAAAAGACCAAGAATTTGTTTTAGCTGCCCAAACATTAGGTGAATCTCGTTTGAAGATCGCCATCAAACATATTTTACCGAACATCTCTAGTGTGATCATCGTACAAATGATGTTCAGTATTCCATCGGCAATTTTCTTCGAAGCGTTTCTAAGTTTCATCGGTTTAGGATTAAGACCGCCGACCGCTTCACTTGGAACATTATTAAATGAAGGATATAAAACGTTCCGTTTCCTTCCATATTTGATGTGGATTCCTGCCGTAACACTGTCAGTCGTAATGATTTGTTTCAACTTGTTAGCTGACGGACTACGTGATGCCTTCGATCCTAAGATGAAAGAGTAGAGTGAATGACTATGGAAAAAGTATTAGAAGTAAAAGACTTACAGATTTCTTTTGATACGTTTGCTGGAAAAGTAAATGCTATTCGCGGCGTTAGCTTTGATTTGTTCAAAGGGGAAACTCTAGCGATCGTAGGAGAGTCTGGTAGTGGTAAATCAGTAACTACTAGAAGTATCATGCGATTATTGAGCAGCAATGCAAACATCGACAATGGAGAAATTCTGTTTAAAGGTGAAGATATCGTACACAAGACGGAAAAACAAATGCAAACCATTCGTGGGAAAGAAATTGCAATGATTTTCCAAGATCCAATGACTTCATTGGACCCAACAATGCCAATCGGCAAACAAGTAGCTGAATCTTTGATCAAACACAATAAAGTGTCGAAAAAAGAAGGGCTAGACCAAGCATTAGAATTATTAAAATTAGTAGGAATTCCAAACGCTGAAAAACGTTTGAAAAATTACCCTCACCAATTTTCTGGAGGACAACGTCAACGGATCGTGATTGCGATTGCTTTGATTTGTTACCCAGAAGTTCTGATTGCCGATGAACCAACAACAGCCTTGGATGTAACGATCCAAGCGCAAATTCTAGAACTATTAAAAGACTTACAACAAAAAATCAGCACATCGATCATTTTTATCACTCATGATTTAGGTGTAGTAGCGAATGTTGCTGATCGTGTAGCGGTAATGTATGGTGGACGTTTAGTTGAAGTGGGAACATCAGAAGAAATCTTCTATAACCCGCAACATCCATACACATGGGGCTTATTAGGCTCAATGCCGACAATGGAAGGAACCGAAGATAAGTTATATGCGATTCCAGGTTCACCGCCCGATTTGTTAGACCCGCCAAAAGGAGATGCTTTTTATCCGCGTAACGAATTTGCAATGAAGATCGACGCAGAAGAAGCACCGCCATATTTTGAAGTATCACCAACTCATAAAGCTGCAACGTGGTTATTAGCTCCACAAGCGCCAAAAATCACTCCTCCAGCTGAAATTGTGAGACGTTGGGCGATTTATGCTGAACGTCATAATGTAACAACAGGAGGCGTTAATTAATGAGCGAAAAAAGAAAAGTACTTTTAGATGTTAAAGGACTAAAACAATATTTTAACGTCGGTCGTCCTGATGAAGTCAGAGCGGTTGATGATATCAGCTTCCATATTTATGAAGGTGAAACATTCGGATTAGTTGGAGAATCTGGTAGTGGTAAATCAACGACTGGTCGCAGCGTGATTCGATTGTATGATCCAACTGATGGAGAAATCATTTTTGATGGTGACGATATCAGTAAAATTCGTTCAAAATCTGGCATGCAAGCATTCCGTCGAGAAGTGCAAATGATCTTCCAAGATCCTTATGCATCATTGAATCCAAGAATGAAAGTCAATGATATTATTGCTGAAGGAATCGACATCAACCATTTAGCAAAAGATGCAGCTGAACGTGAAGCTAAAGTCAACGAATTACTAAAAGTCGTAGGTCTTGATCCAAGTCATGGTACACGTTATCCACATGAATTTTCAGGTGGTCAACGTCAACGTATCGGAATTGCTAGAGCATTAGCTGTTGATCCACGCTTTATCATCTGTGATGAGCCGATTTCAGCTTTGGATGTATCGATTCAAGCTCAAGTGGTCAATTTATTACAAGACTTACAAAAAGATGCTGGTTTAACTTATTTGTTTATTGCCCATGATTTATCAATGGTAAAACATATCAGTGACCGTATCGGTGTTATGCATAGCGGTAGATTATTGGAAATGGGTTCAAGTGATGATGTGTATAACTTCGGTGTGCATCCGTATACTGAAAGTTTATTATCTGCGATTCCATTACCTGATCCAGATTACGAACGTACACGTACGCGTATTGTTTATAAACCTGAACCAGAAGATAACAAAGAACGTAAATTAAGAGAAATCACAACAGAACATTATGTATATTGTTCTGAAGATGAAGTCGAAGTTTATCGTAAAAAAATTGAAGAGAAAAAAGCCAGAGCGAATCAAGAGTAGTCGCTTTGCAAACGAAATCCTAGCTAGGAAAAAGCACTATTTTTTCTTAGCTAGAATTTTTAAAAAACGGGATGAAAAATAAGAAATGACTAATAGAAATATTTTTTCAAGATATTTCATCACTTACTTGTTAAGGTGGTCAAATAATGAAGGTATTAAAGGCGTATAAATACAGACTTTACCCTACTTCATTACAAGAAGAATTTATTAAAAAAACTTTTTCTTGTGTACGGCTTGTGCATAATCTTTTATTACAGGAACGAATCCAACTATATAAAAATTTGAAAGAAAATCCTAATTTAAAAGTTAAATTACCGACACCTGCTCAATATAAAAAAGAGCATCCTTGTTTAAAGGAAGTAGACAGTTTAGCCTTATCAAACGCACAAGTTTACTTGGATCGGGCATTTAAAAATTTTCATAGGGAGAAATCAGTTGGTTTTCCTAAGTTAAAACAAAAGAAAAACTCTGTAACTTCTTACACAACGAATAATCAAAACGGTACAGTTAAGATTATTGATGAAAAATACTTAAAAGTGCCTAAACTAAAATCGTTGATCAAAATGAAAATGCATCGTCCGATAATGGGGAAAATAAAGTCCGCAACGATTTCTTTGACTCCGAGTAAAAAGTATTTTGTCTCGATTCTTTGTGAAGAAGACATTCCTAAAGTTGAGAAAACTTATTCTGCGATCGGGATAACTTTAGGAGCTTCTGAATTTGCTGTATTATCAAATGGCAGACGTATCGACAATGATAAATATACGAAAGAATTTGAACAGCGGATCACTAGAGAAGAAAGAAAATTAACAAGGCGCAAAGAAATTGCAAAAGTAAAAGGAATAGAACTTTCACAACAAAAGAATTATCAGAAACAAAAACTAAAAGTAGCAAAAATGCGGGAAAAGCTAATGAATCAACGAATCGATTTTCTAAATAAGATTACTACAGAAATTGTTAGAAAATATGATTTGATTTGCATTGAAGATATTCATCGAGCCGATTTTTTTAGAAATAATAAGTTGCATCGTGGGATCTCAGATGTTTCTTGGGCGCTTTTTGTATCAAAATTAGAATATAAAGCCTCTTGGTATAATAAAAGATTGATCAAAGTTTCTGCATGCGGAAAATGTTCTGAACATTCAGATAATAAAAGCGTAAGTCAAATATTTATTCAAGATATTGATGAAAAAAAAGGAATACAGGATCCAGAAACTGCAGCAAGTATACAAGTGTTAGTTCAAGGATTAAAGGAATCAGTAGCTAATTAAATAGAAAATGAATAAAAGAACTGTAGGGACTACAGGGATAGCCTAGGGGATATAAGATAGATATAGCGTTTAGTCGATCATTTATCTTTTTCTAGGAAATTTCTAGTTAAATAGAAATAGTTCACTAATTATTAGTTGATGAAAAATAAAAAGTCGAACTTTATTCTAATTACTTAAACAAAAGACTGTTTGAGCAATATAGAATAAAGTTTTTTTCTATGGCCTAAAAACTATAGTACAATAATAGTAAGTAAAGATACGAAAAAGAGGGAAGTCATGAATAACTATAAAGCACTTGTTTTCTTTGATTTGGATGGCACATTACTAGATGCTGATTCTAAAATACCTAAAGAAAATCATCAAGCAATTTTACAATTAAAGAAAAACAATATCTTGCCACTGATCGCAAGTGGTCGTTCTCCAAAGGAAATCAAGCAAATTATCAAAGGAACCCCTATTGATTCTTATGTAAGTTTAAATGGACAGTTTAATGTCGTTGAAAATGAAGTTACTTCAAAACATGCAATACCATTGAAACAGATTCAAGAATTGATGGTGCTTTCTGAATCGTTAGGTCATTCCTTGGCATGTTATACAGAGGCTGAATATGCTACTTGTTATTCAACTGCGAGCATGGAAAAATTATATTGCTTAGATCATGCACCACTACCGAAAATTTCAGCAGAGTTCCATAAAGAACATGAGATTTACATGGTTTATCTTTTTTCAGAGGATGAAGGGAAAGATTTAGTATATCGAGAGAAATTTGCGGATACTTTTACCTTTTTTAGAGACAGTCCTTATTCTATGGCAGTTGTGTTAAAGGGTCGATCAAAAAAAGCAGGCATTCAGGAAATAATCAAGATCTTGGATTTGGCTCATCTGCCAACATACGCATTTGGTGATGGAAATAACGATCTAGGGATGTTTGAAGCAGTCAACACGGCAATTGCGATGGATAATGCTTCAGCCCATGTAAAAAGCCATGCTGATTATGTTACAAAGTCTCATCTGAATGATGGTATTCGTTTTGGATTAAAACATTTTGAGTTACTAAAATGAGAGGAAGTAGAAAAATGACAGTAAAAATGATTGCAGTAGACATGGATGGAACGTTTTTGAACAGCCAACAAGAGTATGACCGTGAAAAATTTAGTCAGTTGTATCAGGTAATGAAGCAGCAAGGGGTTCGATTTGTTATAGCTAGTGGAAATCAATATTATCAGCTCAAATCTTTTTTTCCAGAAATTGACAACGAATTGTCATTTGTAGCAGAAAACGGAGCGTATGTTGTTAGTGAAGGCAAAGAAATATTTACAGGTGAAATCGACCCTGAAGTCATTCACGAAGTGTTGACTGTTTTAGCAGAGTTCAAACAGGGGCATACGATTCTTTGTGGCAAAAACAGCGCTTATGTGGCTGAAGATGAACCAGATTTCTTTATTGAACATGGTCGAAAATATTATCATCGATTAAAAAAAGTTCCTAATTTATTTGAAGTAAAAGAGGATACCTTGTTCAAGTTTGCTTTGAGTTTTCCTGTTGAGCAAGTAGCAGAAGTGCTTGAACAGTTGCATGATGTATTAGGTGACAGAGTCATTCCTGTTTCTAGTGGGCATGGTGATGTTGATTTGATCATTCCAGGAATTCATAAAGCACACGGTTTGATGAAATTACAAGAGTTGTGGGGAATAAAAAATCATGAAGTAGCAGCTTTTGGCGATAGCGGTAATGATCTTGAAATGTTAAAACATGCAGGATATAGCTATGTCATGAGTAACGGGCAACCGAAGGTCAAAGTAGCAGCTAAAGAAATTATTTTATCCAATGATGAAAGTGGTGTGTTGCTGAAGATTGAAGAATTATTGAAAAAGTAGAAATGGCATAGAAAAATAGATTTAATATTACAAAGTAAAGGCAGAATATAGAATATTTTTCTTTGTAATATATTTATTTCTAAAAATACGATAGAACAACTTAAAATTTATCGTTTTTTTGATATTAAATCCACATATGTTTTTAAAAAATATACTTTTATTCTTATTAAATGTTCAAGTTTTTTTTGAAATTTATCATTTATAATGTTTAAAGGCAATGAAAAATATTACCTTTAAATAAGAATGGAGAGATGAAAGTGAAGAAATTTATGACCGTTTTTTATGCTTACTGGAATGATTAGTATTTTATCAGCACATGCCGAGCAAAATGACACCTGGAACCTGACTACTACTTTTCCAGATGGGAAGTGGGGGGCCGTTTCAGAAACAGAAAAAAATGTAAACGCTGAGTATGATCCGGCTACTCAATTATTTAAAATTAATTTCAAAGCACCAGGAAGACAATTTAATTCGCCTACTCCGAGCTTCTTTTATGAAGTGTTCTATAAAGTTACGGGCAGTGATTCTGGAAAGGTGTACAAGGAAGGTTCAACATCAATCTTTACGCCAGTTAATAAATTTGAAAGTGTTACATTTTCAGATATAAATGCAGACGATTCATCATACAAATTTGATGTTACTGCCTATGAAAGTGTTGAGACTGGTCCAATTTATCCACCAGACTTTACGCCTTATAGAGTTGACGCTCATGCACGTATTGTTAAAAATTAAAAGAAACTAAAATTAGCGGTTCAGAATTCCTACTACTAATTCTGAACCGCTAATTTTTACCGTCGTAATGTATTTTTTACATTTAATTTGTAATCAGGAATTTTACATAAATTATGAGTTGGTGTTTTTGTAAGTATATATTAAGAAATTATAGTGACTAGAATTCATGAAATATAATAGACTAATGTCTCTGCAGCTCACAACTATGTAGCTGAAAAACTACGTTTCTAGGATAGGTAGTAAAAAAAATATTGACAAAAGAAAGAATGTATCATATACTATTAAAGTTGAGAAATGAAAGCAGAAGCACCCGCTTCTCGCCTTAGCTGACAGTGTCACTGGGCTGGATATTGGATTCTTTATATCAATTGATATGAGTCCGAAAAATCGCGGGATCTGTATACAGAGCCTGTTTTTTATTGTTTTTTACAATAACGGACTTTAGGAAAGAGTTTCAGCATTTATTTTCTCTTAATAAACTTGGAGGTGAATGACCATAGCAAAGGATATGATGGTGAACGACGGCATTCGTGCACGCGAGTTACGTTTGATCGGACAAGATGGAGAACAATTAGGAGTAAAAACAAAAGTGGAAGCATTACAAATCGCTGAAACTGCCAATTTGGATTTAGTTCTAGTAGCACCTACTGCGAAACCTCCTGTTGCGCGAATTATGGATTACGGGAAATTCCGTTTCGAAACGCAAAAGAAAGAGCGTGAAGCTCGTAAGAAACAAAAAGTGATCAACGTAAAAGAAGTTCGTTTAAGTCCAACAATTGACATAAATGACTTCAATACAAAACTTCGTAATGCACGTAAATTCTTAGAAAAAGGGGACAAAGTGAAAGCTTCGATCCGTTTCAAAGGCCGTGCCATTACCCACAAAGAAATTGGTCAGAAAGTTCTTGATCGCTTGGCTGAAGAAACTGCAGATATCGCTACAGTTGAACAAAAAGCGAAAATGGACGGACGCAGCATGTTTCTAACGCTGGCACCGAAGAATGAAAATTAAGCTAACAAGCTGATAATTAGTTAATGAAATTTTTTTGAGGATGCTAGTTCAACTTTTTCAACTAATTTAGTTGAACTGTATACGAAATGAAAATGTAGGAGGAAAATTAGTCATGCCAAAACAAAAAACACACCGCGGATCAGCAAAACGTTTCAAACGTACTGGTAACGGCGGGTTAAAAAGATTCCGTGCGTTTACAAGTCACCGTTTCCACGGTAAAACAAAAAAACAACGCCGTCAATTGCGTAAAGCAGGAATGGTTTCATCAGGCGATTTCAAACGTATTCGTCAACAATTAGCAAGAATGAAATAAGAAAGCTTAGAGGACTTGTCCACGAAGCTAGATTTAAAAAAGCTTGCTTGATTTGAGAGAGCTGAAAAGATTCTTGTCACAACTTAGCAATTAAAATAACTCATAGAGACAACAGATATTTAGGAGGAATTAACCATGGCACGTGTTAAAGGTGGCGTAGTAGCCCGTAAACGTCGTAAAAAGATTCTTAAGTTAGCGAAAGGCTATTATGGATCAAAACATACATTATTTAAAACAGCACAAGAACAAGTAATGAAATCATACAGTTATGCATACAGAGATCGTCGTCAAAAGAAACGCGATTTCCGTAAATTATGGATTGCTCGTATCAACGCAGCAGCTCGTATGAATGGCTTGAGCTATTCTAAATTAATGCACGGTTTGAAATTGGCAGAGATTGATATCAACCGCAAAATGTTAGCTGAATTAGCAGTTAACGATGCAGCAGCATTTACTGCGTTAGCTGATCAAGCTAAAACAGCGTTAAACAAATAGTCTTAAAGACATTGATATAACAACGTTTATCCCTACTCATTTGAGTAGGGATTTTTTTGTTCAGATTTTTTAACTTACTCCACCAGCAAATAAAGGTGAGTCATGAGTATGTCTAAACCCAAGAGGGGAAATTTTAAACACATTAGGATTTTTAATGTAGAAGCTAACCAATCAAGGTCGTGGTGTTCTAGGGTACATCAAATGATTATCAAATTTTGTGAAGATAAGTTGAGTTGGTTCAGCCAGTATATCAAGTAATTTCAGTTCTGGGTATTGGGCTGTTCGCTAATTCTTTAATAAATCAACTGTATGCTGATCGACACTAATAGCTCTATTGTTGGCTTTTGTTTTAGGAGTTTGGATAAGTAACTCTTTTTTTCACTAGCTAGAGTTTTGCTATCTTATCTACAAGATTTATACATACCAATTGAATAGCTAATGCTTCGCCTTTTTGTAATTCGGTATATGCTGGTAGTGAAGAAAATATGTATTTTACAATAGGAAATTTGTTTTCCATTTAATTAGATGAGGTGACACCAAAATTTGCGACAGAAGAACGAACAAATGACCAAGCAAAACGATTATGGGACAGGATGGGAAGCCAAGAAAATTAAATACGGATGAAATCGTTTGGTATAAATATTCGGTGACGATCACAGAGAGTAATTACAGAAAGAAATCGACTTAAGTGATAGTGAATAGTTAAGACAATCCGATTACGAATAAAGAAATTTTAAAGTAGATAAAATGCAGATATTTGAAGGGAGGTAAAATAGTAAAAGAAAATACAGTAACCTTAATTGCTATTTTTGATGGTTGCTGTGATATATATGAGAATATAACTTTCTAAGAAATTAATATCTAAAAGGAATAATTATTTTTTTAAGAAATATTATTTGTAAAGTAAAGATTTTCACTGTTAATATCCATTTTTTAAGTTCCGTGATTTAAATAAAATAGTAGAGTCTATTTATTGCTTTCGTTTGTTTGAAGTATAAATAATTTAAATCTTTCTTGGTTTTTACAAAATAATACTATAATTTGTTCATTTTTTCCTATAGTTTGTCTATGTGTTTTTATTTTTAGTAAGAGTAGAATTTTAATTGTAATCGATTACTATTTTTTTATAATGCATTGAGTATGTTTTGACAAATTAAGGAGGAGTGAATTGAAAGAATTAATATTATCTCATGGCAATCCTTTTATATCTTTTTCAACAAATGATGCGCATTTATTTTGTTTAGCTGCAATGAATTTAGAGCAAAAAAATTTTTTAAGTTTAAATGCTTTAAATCTAGGTTTTAGTATTACAAAAACAAAGTACGGTCATATATATGACTCCTATTTAAAGATCAAACAGGAAAAAGTAATAGATCATATTGAAATTGAAAAAGAAATATTCAGAAATATTAATCAATTTAGTAATTTCTTGTTTAATATGCTATCTAAAAAATACTATATAATTTTAGATCTTGATGTTTCAAAAATTAAGGCTTATGACTTTAAAGCGCAAATAACAATTCATAGTCCTATAGTGATAGGCATTGACCTAAAAAATGAAAGGGTATTATTGGGAGATTTTTTTGATTTTAAACACTATAGCGTGCAGTGGACACCTTTAAATGAAGTTTATAATGCATATGAAGTTATAGAAAAATATATGGGGATTTTTCCAAAAGATGGTAATGATGATTGGATAAGGAAAACCAGTTTAATTCAATCAAATAAATTAAAACTAGAATTTAATCTAAATAACGTTATTAATGATATTCAAGAGTATTCTAATCCAACACATGTCAAATTTCCATCAAAGCAAGTTTCTTCTTTCCATTTAGTTTCGCACAGACTTCAAGGAATAGGTGGACCAATTGAAGAAACAGAACTTTTGGAGGTAGGTAGTGGAAACAGTGTATACAATTTTTTGAGAAAACATCTTAAGGCAGAATTTGAACAGGGAGAGTATAGAACCGTTCAGTCTTGTAGTCTACTAGTTTCACATTTTAAAATTCTGAAAGATGCAGTTATTTTTATAGAAAATAAATTACTTTTAGATGGTTTGGATCAAGATAGTATTGAGATTATGATCAACTACTCTAAGCAACTTGAAGTAATTTGTTTAAAAAATTATGTTCAAAAATCTCATAAAAATAAACTTGGAAAATGTCTGAGTTTGATAGATATAATTGAAAAAGTTGAAAAAAGTTTTTTAGCTGATCTCACCTTGAAACTCAAATTAATTATTAAAAAGTGAGGTACCTCATGAAGATATTAATGAATGTCCTAGTTTCAGCAAACATTTTTTAGTTAAAGAAAATGAGTGTTTTATTGAAAGTTCCTATAAGTGAACGGAAAATATTAATAAGAGAAGTTATATGTATAAAAAACTGTGTTTCACGAAATATTGATGCTACTGATATAAATTTTGATTGAGAGTAAAAATTTTTTTATTATATTAAATGTTCTACCCAAAATATTATAATATTAAGAATAATTTACTGTCAGTTGAGAAACTACTACAAACATACTTCTGTTTTACAAACTTTTTTTGAAATTGGTGAGTAGTACAGCTAAGCTCCAACTTAAACATTGATTTTTGTCAGACATGAGCAAATCATAATATATCGACAGGTAATGAAACACTTAACCGTTGTGGAAATCACAATGGCTGTAGAGGAAGAGAAGAAGCTTTCAAACAAAAACATATAGTAAAATCAGGAAAAAATATAGAATACATTGATTTTTTCCTGATTTCGATTCAGAAAATGGAAGAAAGTAATTATATATTAAATATTTTGTGAAAGTGTATCAAGTAAGAGTAACATGTTGACTTTTTGTTGAATAACGGAACAGGCAATTTTTTCAAGTTGATGTTTCTTTTTGTCAATAGAGTAATTTTTTGAGAGCTTTAGTTTGAGATAAGATAAAACACAGATGTTAGAATTTCTAGAGATTCTTTGTATGGTTTGTTTTAGTTTTAAAAAAATAGATTGATTTGGAAAAATACCTAACTCGTTTAAAATATCAATCCTCATATCCCAAAATGCAGCATATTCTCGTAATAAAGCTAATTGTTTTAGATTATCTATTTTGTCTTCCAATACAAACTTAGAAATATTATCGTAGCAATTGATACCAAAAATATAAGAATCTTTTTCTGAAAATGGAATGAATTTGTATTGTGTTTGAATTGGTTTGCCGATTTGTAAAGAGTAGAGATTTTTGCTCTCTAGAAAAAGATTAATGGATTGCTTGAGATCTGTCAGTGAAAACTCACAATTAATCACTTCACGAGGTTTTAGCGCAATGATTGAATCTTCATTGCGTTTATAATTGCTTGTTTTTGATCGGATATTAAAATCATTAATAGCTAAATCCAATTCTGAAGCGCTACATTCAAAATGCTTTAATTGAGCACCAATGACTGTATCTAAGGGTGAAAAATCACAAAAATAGAAAGTATTTTCTAGCTCATTTACACCGTAGAATAACATGTTATGTATACTATTATCATTTTTAAGAGAAGAAAAATGTTTTCTGTTAAACATTCCATAGACGTAATAATTCTTAGTGAGTAAAAAAGCTATAATCTCTGATAAAGAATAGTCTAAAGTGTCAATAATTGCATATGGGAATCTATACTCTAAGAGTGGTTGACAGTCGAAAAATTCAGAGGTTCTAAAAAAATCATTTAAAGATTCTTCGCTATTTTCCTGAGAAATAACGATATTCAAAAGATTATTAACCAACCATGGCTTAGTTTCTTTACGAGTACTTAATATAGAAAGAACAGTTGTTAACGGTGGAGAAAAGTTTGAAGTTAAATGTTCAAATGGAAGTATTTTTTTCAATTTATCACCTTCTAATGTTGTTTTAGTAAAAAAATAATGTTACTCTTATAACATAAAATACAATTAATTCTTTTGGTTGTCAATATATTTTCAAAAGAAAAATTAAGGTTACAAAAAGATAACAAATGTTTTTTTGCTTTTGAAAATTATTTTAACTACGTGTTTTATTGATGATGTTCTTATCAGACATAAAAGTATGTTAAAAAAATGGACAAAAGAGGATGGTGATGTAATGATTTGTGATTTAGTGATCAATAAGGAGAACAAAAATAGGTGATTTTTGAATTGATTTAATTGAATAAGTTATTAATACTAAAAGTGAGGTACTTTATGAAGAAACTAATGTATATTCCGGTCTCAGCAAACATTTCCTTAGTTGAAGAAAATAAGAATCTTGTTGATAGCTCCTATAGTTTTGAAGAGACAACAAAAACAGATTTGTATTTTGAATTAAGTAGTGAATTACGCAATAAAATCAAAAATGATTTTATCCTTGAATATTGTTTGAGTATTGCTATTGCTGAAGCATATGATGCTGATGAAATTATTATCCCAGTTAATATTGCGTATATCGCTCAACAAACAGACAATGTAAGTGGTTTTTTACATGCATTAAAAAGGTTAGCACATGCTGGAACATTAAAAAAGATAAACGTAAGGTTCTCTGAAAGCGATAATTATTTCAGGGAATATAAATTCAATGCAAACTATTTAAATGAAATATTATCAAATTTAAATATTAAATCGGCTTTGAATATTTATAGTGGGGGATTAGATTGTACGGTTGCATCGGCTTATTTAGAAAAAGAGAAAATAAAGCAACAATATATTTTTTATGATTATGGACAGAATAATATTAAAGAAGAGAAATTGTGTGTAAAAAAACAATGTGTTTCACGAAATATTGATGTTGCTGATATAACTTTTGATAAAGAGTTAAAAAATTTTTTTAATCACATTAAATTTTCTACAGGTCTCTTATCAAACAAGAAGATCACTCTAAAAAATAAAAAAGATGAATATGTTCCTTTTAGAAATTCTTTATTCATAGCATACTCTTTAAATTTTTCATACTCAGAAGATAAAGATATTACACACATAATTACTGGAAGTCATTTGGATGATGTAAATTCGCCGGATAACAATCCACTGTATTATAATATTTGGAATAATTTACTTAAGTTGACACACCACTACAATCATACTTCTGTTCTTCCAATTCTTTTTAAATTCGGAGGGAAAACAGAAGTAGTAAAATTGGGACACGACTTAAACGTTGACTTTAGTCAGACATGGACATGCCATAACAAATCTATAAGGGATGAAATACTTATTCAATGCGGAAATTGCAATGATTGTAAGGTAAGAGAGGAAGCGTTCAAAAAAAATCATCTAATGGACCCAATGCAAACTGCATATTTAGAAACTACAAGTAAAGTGGAACATGATATGGAGCATGTTGATTTAATCTTAGATTTAATAAAAAAAATAAAAGAAAGTGAAGAAACTTACGATTTATCTTCCTATGCCTCTAAATCACTTGAAGAATTTGGATTTGATTCGTTAATGGCGATACATCTTATAACATTGTTGGAAGATCGATATGACATTGAAATAGATGGCGATTATTTAATTGATTTTAACTATAAAAATCCAATAGAAATAGGTCTATTGATTAATAAGGTGAGATTGATTGATGAATGATAAAAATTGTATAAATTATAAATCAAAATACATCCAATGTAATATTAAGAGGCTATCTAAATTAATATCTCCAGAGAAATTATATGTGGTTTGTAAATCGGATAATTACGGTTTGGGTAATGCTATTTTTCATTTGTTAAAAAATCATGATGATTATATAAATGGTTATTGTGTATCTGATTTAGAAATAACTCATAGATTGAACTTTGAATTTGTAATCCCAAGTTGTTCATCTGAAAAAATAAAAGTTGGATATTCAGATGGTTCTAAATCTGAATATGTGTGTCCATGAGAAGGATGGATTGTAAATATTCCACCAGGGTATGGAGATGAATTAATAATGCGGCTAATTTCACATGTATTTTTGCTGACAAAGGATATAAATATATGGATACAATTTACAATAAACTTTAGGAGGATAATATGATTATTACAAAGATTTTTCAATTTGATATGGCACACATGCTTGATGGACACGATGGGAAATGCAGAAATTTACATGGACATACTTATAAATTAAAAACGGGAATTAAGGGTGAACTTATTCAAAAGGGTCCCCAAAAAGGTATGGTCATGGACTATGGAGAAATTAAGGATATTGTAAATGAGAATATTTTATCCAAGATGGATCATGCGTATATATTTGATAAGAATAGTAATGTTGAATCAGAAATTTCAAGTATCCTTATTAAAAATAATCAAAAAGTCTATTGTTTTGACGAAAGAACTACTGCGGAAAATTTAAGTAAACATATTTATAAAATACTAAAAGGAAAAATTCCCAATTTAATATTTGTTGAAGTTTTTGAAACACCAAGCTCTTCTGCCTACTTTGGTGATTACAATGAGTAAAAAAATGGAAGAGTTACCAATTGTTGAAATTTTTGAATCAATACAAGGAGAGGGATTCAATACTGGACGAAAAGCAATATTTATTAGGCTGGGTCAGTGTAATTTAAAATGTTCTTGGTGTGATACTGATTATAATGAATTTATTTTGATGAGTTTTGATGAAATATTTAATAAATTAGAAAGTTTTTTAGATACTAAAAATATTATTCTCACGGGAGGAGAACCGACAATTCATAGAACTCTGAATTCGTTTATTGATCGATTAAAAGAAAATTCTTTTAAAGTTTGGATTGAGTCAAATGGCATTCGAGAAATTCCTAACACAATTGACTATGTTGCAATTAGTCCTAAACGATTATATCAAAATATCTATGAAAAACACTGTGTTACGGATGCCGATGAAGTTCGAATCGTTATAGATGAAGTAGAAGGTGGATTTAATTTTTGCCAGTTCATTGAAAAAAAAGTAAAGTCACAAAAATATTATATTTCACCATGCGAGGTAGAAAATAAAATTCAATGGGCGGATGCTTTAAATGTTTTGGGAAGATTAAATGAAAGAGATAATAAAAAAGTAGACTGGCTTCTAAGTATTCAATCTCATAAAATTATGGATATTAGATAGGGGATAAAAATGAATAATCAAATTAAAGTAATCGAAGAATCAGTAAAAAATATTTTAGTTGCTTTAGGTGAAGATATAAATCGACCAGGATTGAAAGAGACACCAAGACGTGTTGCAAAAATGTATGAAGAAGTTTTTATTGGAATTAAATACACAAACCATGAAATTGCAGAAAAGTTTAATAAATGTTTTGATAACGAAGAATCTGGAATTGTAATAGTTAAAAAACTGCCTGCTTTTAGTTATTGTGAACATCATTTAGCATTAATGTTTAATATGGATATAAGTGTTGGCTATATTCCAAAAGGCAAAGTAATTGGTCTATCTAAAATTGCTCGAATCGTAGACTTAATTTGTAAAAGATTGCAAATTCAAGAACGAATTGGAAAGGATGTGTGCGAGGTTTTAAAAGAAATTTTAGATACTGAAGATGTTATTGTTTGTGTTGAAGGAGAGCATTCATGTATGAGAGCAAGAGGAATTAGATCAGGAAATTCTATGACAAGTACATATTTCGCATCGGGAGTATTCAAGGAATCAAGTGAGTCAAGACAGGAGTTTTTTAGGTTAATTTAGAGAATATAAATTTAAAGTAAAGCTTTTTTTACTTCTAATAGATAATAAAAGGTAATGTATTTTTTAATAAAAGAGAAGGTAGGAGGGAAAAATGAATATTGATTTATGGAAGCATTTTAAAAAAGATTTTTCAATATATATAGGAATAGGAATAGTAGTTTCATTTCTAAGCGCTATTAATGTATTTTATTTTCAAAAACTATTGGATGAATTTGGCCATGGTCTAGATATTGGAAACATATTAGTTTATGGGCTGACGATAATTTTTGTCCCAATACTCGCATATATGGAACAAAGACCGAGAACTAAACTTCAAAATGGAGTATTCTTTTATCTAAAAGAAATGGCATTAGTTAAAATTAGTAAAATTTCTTATTCAGAATATCTGAAAATTGGTTCCGGTTCACTTTTACAAAAAGTTGAAGCTGGTTCAAATGCTGGTAGAAACATTAATTTGAACTTTTATGGAAGATTATTTAGAGAGTTAATACCAGAAACTTTTTTCAATTTATTCTTTATTGCAATAATAGATGTGAAATTAATTCCAGCAATCTTGATTGGATATATTGTGGTATTTATTGTGACTAAATACTTGTTGAAAATTTTACAAGCAATAAAAGAAAGTTCTTTAATTTCTGAGGAGGCTATGAATAGTACTTTAATCCGTGGCATAACAGAAATGATCACTTTTAGGATTAATAAAAGATACCAAAAAGAAATTAGTAAGTACGATGAAATGGCAACTTCAACGACTAATGATCTCACAAAAATGACAATGATACATGAGTTTTTCTTTGGTTTTTTTGCTTTTCTTGTCGCGGTTATTAAATTAGTGATTGTTGTATTGACATTTACAAATGTTATAACCATCAGTTTAGGTGGATTAGTTGCGTTAGTTACCTACGTTGATAGGGTATATACACCAGTTGCTATATTTAATGTGATTTTTGTTCAGTATAATTTGGATAAAGTTACTTACAAACGATTACAAGATTTTTACAACACTGAAAATGATGAAGACTTGTTTATTGAAGGTGAACCAGTGCAGAAAATTAAAAATATTAACATAAGCGGTTTGAATTTAACCATTGAAAATAAACAAATATTGAATGATTTTAACCTGGAGTTAGAAAACAATAAAATTTATGGACTAGTTGGGGAAAGTGGAGCAGGGAAATCAACATTAATGAAGGTTATACTAGGATTATTTAAGCCAACTAAAGGTGATGTTTTAGTGAATCATAAGAAATTATCGATCTACAATTTAAATGAATACTATGATCATATTTTTTATCTTTCACAAGATGCGCCTATTTTTCAGGGAACGTTAAAAGAAAATATTATTTTTGACAAAAATGTATCTGACGCTAAAGTAGTAGAGGCACTAGAAAAATGTCAATTAGGTAATTTTTATCAATCTCTTGAACATGGATTATACACACACATTGGTGAAAAAGGTTCAAATATTTCTGGTGGAGAAAAGCAACGTATTGCGTTTGCTAGAATGTTCTTTTCTGATGCTGAAGTAATAGTTATTGATGAAGCAACTTCTGCTTTAGATGAGGTAACAGAGGAAAAGGTATTAACTGAAGTAACAAAATTATTTAAAAATAAAATTGTGCTTATGATTACACATCGACCTAAGAATCTAGAGATTGTTGATGAAGTAATTGAACTAAAAAAATAGATTAAAAGGAGTAAAGATGAATATTTCTATTCTAATACCAAACCATAACGACTTAAGAATGAAAAACCTCATACAAAGTATTGATTATACATGCGATTCAAAAAAAAAAGTTGAACTTGTAATTGTTCTAAATAATCCTACAAAAGAACTGAAAGAGCAGTGTGAGAATATACATTCTGAATATAAAGATAAATTCTTATTTAATTTTATATATACAGATCGTCAAAATTTAGGGTATTTATATAATATTGGATTGCAAGCAGCATCTTTTGACCATGTAATGTTTCTTGACTCTGATATTATTTGTGAACCCTATGCTATTGAAAAAATAATCGAGAGTATGGATCAAGATACTCAACTTGTGAAGGCAAATCTAATTTATAAAAATATGAATGGTTTTGTAGAGAAAGCAAGATTTTGCAACACAACTAAAGATATTCCTCCCTATATACCAGTTATATTAATAAAAAAAAATATTTTCAAATTATTAAAAGACAATTTTGTATTTGCAGTTGATGTTGTCTGGTGTTCAGATGCAGAGTTTGCGTACCGTGTAATAAATGAAGATATTCCGTTTAAATATTGTGAAGCGAATTTTTACCACGATAAAATAACTTTAAAAAAAGATGTAAAAGATGCTATTTTATACGGTTTTGGAAAAGGAATCCGAATAAAGAGGACTAAAGAAGAATGGAATCCATTCAAAGAAATTCGAGAAATGAAAAATAAATCAAGTAAACACAATCTTTCTATTTTAGAAATGTTTTATTCAGTGTTTTGGATATCATTACAACAAGTGTCGTGCGGAATTCAAGTTGCTTTTCCTAATTTTTTTAAAAACTCAATGAACTTTGATAAATCCTTAAAAGTTAGTGAATTATTTAATGATGTAAACCTGGACAAAGGAGATGACTCCTCGTGGAAAAACAATATGTATTAGGAATAAATGGATGGTTTGAAGGATCGCATGATGCTTCAGCAATTTTAATAGAATTTGAACGAAATAATCCAGCGAAAATAATTGCAGGATTAGAAGAAGAAAAAGTGATAGGAAAAAAAGGAATATTTGATGTTTTTCCTAAAAATGCAGCTAAATATGTTCTCGATATTGCTGGTATAGATCCTTCAGAATTATCAGCTATTGCAATTGGATGGGATTATCCCTTGGTTTATAAATCAATGAATAAAAAATTCGATGTTTCATCTGAAAAAATTATTTCTCAGATTTTTCCTAATGAAGTATTTATAGAAATCCCTATTTTATATGTAAACCATCATATAGCACATGCTAATTCAGCCCATTTTGCTAGTAATTTAAATAATTCCTTGTCACTTGTTTTGGACGGGAATGGGGAATTGGAATCTTCTTCTTTATGGAAATATCAAGATGGGAATAGACTGTTTATTGATACTTTTAGTCCAATATCTTCGTTCGGTTTTTTGTTTGAGGCAACAAACACAATGCTAGGATTTAGAGAAAATGAATCTGGCAAGACAATGGGTCTGGCGGGGTATGGAAAACCCAAATATTCAACTGAAATATTGAAATACTTTGGAGATAATCTTAAACCTTCAAAAAAATTGGAAAAGCTATATAAGAAGTTTGCTATAGCTACTGGTAAGACAAATTTACTAATGCCATATCAAGAAATATGTATAAAAATGTGGCGATATATTTTTGAGTATGAATTAGGTATAAAAAAATCAAAATCTAAACTTTCATCTTTCTATGATTTTTCAGATGATTTGAAAAATTTAGCATCGTCAGTTCAGGATGTATTGGAAAGAAAAATACTGGCTTATGTTCATCATAAAGCTAATGAGCTTGATATTCATAATATTACAGTTTCAGGAGGTGTAGGTTTAAACTGTATACTCAATGGAAAAATTTTAGAATTAGATAGTGTTGAAAATATTTTTGTTCAGCCAGCTGCGGGTGATTCTGGTGTTGCGCTTGGTGCCGCTATTGAATACGGTTATCAAAATAACTATAACTGTAATATTGAAAGGTTTAGTCCCTACATTGGTAAAGAATTTAAAGATGAGGAAATTGAAGAATTTTTAGTTAGCAAAAATTTAACTTTTAAAAAGACTGACGATGCAAGTGAAGAATTAAGTCAACACCTTAAAAATGATGAAGTAATTGCAGTTTTTCAAGGAAGAAATGAGTGGGGGCCACGTGCGCTTGGTAATAGAACTATTTTATCCTTGCCATCTGAAGGAAAACTAGATTTTATAAATAAAAATGTGAAATGTAGGGAATTGGGGAGGCCATTGGCACCCAGTATGATATCGTACGATCTTAGCTTATTACTCACATCTGATCCGAAAATATTTGGTAAGTATATGAATGTAGCTCACAGAGCTTCAAAGATAAGTATAGATAATTCTTCCATTATTCATGTTGATAATACATTTAGACCGCAATGTGTATTTGAAAATGATAATCCGATTTATTATAAGCAGTTACAAAAAGTTAAAGAAGTAACTGGTTCGTCAATTCTAATTAATACATCCTTTAATGCAGATACACCAATTATTTACAATTTGGAATCTGCAATTGAGTTCATGAAAACTAGATATATTGATAAAGTGATTTTTAATAATAAATTTATAGTAAGCAGGGATAGCTGATGAATGAAAATTTAGGATCATTATTAAAAAGTAATGAAGATAATAACTTGAATTTGTTACTGAATGACAAGGAACAAAGTCTTTCACATAAAGAGTTAGATTTGAATTCTAATAAAGTCGCAAACTTTTTTATTAGTCAAGGCATATCAAAAGGAGATAGAATTGGAATTTGTATGGATAATTCAATCGATTTGATTTGTATTATATTTGGTATTTTGAAAATTGGCGCTATTTATGTTCCAGTCGATAAAAGTAAAAAATTAACACAAATGAAGTCTATCCTTTCTTTTACAGATGCAAAAATTTTAATTACTGATAGAAATGATATTAAGAAAAATAATTTAAAAAATATGAAAATTATACTTGTGAATGAAAATAGTAACTCATTAATTTATGGATTCGATGAGACTTTATCAGATAATATAAAAGTTTTTAAAGATGATCCTGCGTACATTATTTTTAGTTCTGGCACAACAGGAAACCCCAAAGGAATTACAATGTCACACGGGAGCATAATTAGTTTTACTCTAGACGTAGTGAAAAGGTTTAATCACACGTTTAAGGATAGAACAATCTGTAGAACTCCAGTTTCATTTGATCCATTTTTGACTGAAATTTTGCCAAGTATTATAAGTGGAGGTAAAGTATTTCTACAAAATAGGAATGTTTCATTGATTAGTCTTCTGAAACTGATTCAAAATAAAAAAATTACTAATTTTGGATGTGGACCTTCCTTATTTAACCTTATGATAAAATCTGAAGAAATCGTAAAAAAATATGATTTAAGCTCATTAAAAGAAATCTATTTTGGATATGAAAAAATGAGCGTTAACTTATTAAAAAAAGTTCAGACTATGCTCCCAGAAGTTAAGTTTATCAATGGATATGGAACTAGTGAGACTTTTGCTGCTACAACATATTATTTGTGTTCTCCCAGTGCTACAGAAGTGTTCATTGGTGAACCTATTGAGTCAGCTAGTATATTTCTATGGAACCAAAAAGAAAATCGTATCTGTGTTGATGGTGAAACAGGTGAAATTGTAATTTCTGGTGATACACTGATGAATGGATATTGGAAAAATGAAATTCTAACAAAAGAAGTTATCAGAGAAAATCCAATAGAAAAAAAACAGAAAGCCTATTTCACAAAAGATATTGGAAAGTATATAGATGGAAATATAAAATTTATTGGAAGAACGGATAGCCAAGTAAAAATAAATGGTTATCGGATAAATCTAGAAGAAATACGAGAAGCAGTCTATTTGTTTAATGATATCAAAGAGGCAATTGTTTATAAAAAAGATAGCGAAATAGTCTGTGAATACAATCGTTTCAGTAATTTAAAAAAATCTGATGACATAAAAGAGTTTCTAACAAATATCATAGAAGATAAAAAGATTCCAGCTAAGTGGATTTATCAAAATAAATTCGACAGAAATGAAAATACGAAGATACTTTTACCAAATTTAAACTAGTTTATCATAATTTTTCAATGAGGTGGCAAATGTAATTTAATTTTAGTTTAATTATCCCAGTATTTAATACTGAACTTCGTATTGAAAAATGCTTAAAAAGTATTCAAAATCAAACGTATACTAGTTATGAAGCGATTATTGTGGATGAGGGTTTCGAAGATAACAGTATTTTTATATGTGAACAGTATCAAAAGAGATATAAATAAACTAATCATCCTTAAGCACGAAAATAAAGGTCTTCCGTGTGCTTGAAGCAAAGCTTTAGAAATTTGTAAATGTAAATACATCTGGTTTATTGATTACGATGCATTAGAGAATATATATAATGAACTAGAAAAAGATTCGTTGGATATTATACAATTTAAAGCACAATTCAAAATACAGATGTTCTTAATGGAAAAGAGTTTTTAAACTTAATAGCTAATAATAATGAATGGAGATATGGGGTGTAGATGTTCATTTGTTAGCAGAGGATTTTTACAAAAAAATAAACTAGACTTTGATGGAAATTATATACATGAAGATGCAGCTTTTAATGTGAAATCTTTAATTGAATAGAATGAGATTCTCAGACAAATGCTACTATACTTATAGAGTCAGACCTAATGCTATAATGAGTGTATCGACAACGATTGTACCCCGTAATTTTTTGACCCAGATTTTTATTTGGTGAATTTATAGATTGACTCAGAAAATGACCCAATTTAATATTAAATTTATTGATGTTAGTTGAAGTGAGTATAGCTATATTTCTTATTAGAATACAATTTTTAAATCATATTATTAAAAATGATACACTACATCTTAGCTGACCAAGCTAAAACAGCGTTAAACAAATAGTCTTAAAGACATTGATATAACAACGTTTATCCCTACTCATTTGAGTAGGGATTTTTTTGTTCAGATTTTTTAACTTACTCCACCAGCAAATAAAGGTGAGTCATGAGTATGTCTAAACCCAAGAGGGGAAATTTTAAACACATTAGGATTTTTAATGTAGAAGTCATTCAATCAAGTTTGTGTTTAAAACAAACTTGATTGAAATTTTTGAACGAGTGAGGTTTATAGACTATATCTTGATTAAGATGATTAAATGCTATTTCGATAAAATATGTTCATTGACTTTTGGGTAGCCCGAAGGTTTATAATATGCATGAGGTGAGAAAATGTCAGAAAAATTAATGACGATTTCAGAGTTAGCAAAAGTATTTAAAATAAATCCACACACTATTAGACACTATGAAGAAAAAGGAATATTTCCACCGTCTGAAATAAGTGAAAATAGGTATAGAAAATATGGGTTATCGGAAGCATATCAGCTATCGTTTATATTATTCTTAAGAGAATTAGGATTAAGTTTGGCGAGTGTTAAAATGCTTATTGATGAGGGATCAAGGAGTGATTATACAAATGTTTTGTTAGAGAAAAAAGCAAAAATTATGGAGGAAAAACTACGTTTAGAGAAGTTAAGTAAAATAGTTGATGAACAAATTGAAATTAGTTCAAAATCGAAAGATGATATGTATACGGTCAATCATGCTATTGATTTAAGCTTACTAAAGCGTGTGCCAGTATCAGAAAGTTTTAGTATATCTGATCTAGTTGAAATCAAATTGAATACAGGACTTCTTATGCAGAAAATATATTATATTATTCATGAGACATTTTATGATATTTGCATTGAAAAAAGAGATGGGGGACACTTTAGAATCGAATCAGGAAAATATAATTTTCAAGTAATTGAAATAGGTAGCGAAAAAGAATTAGATAAAAAATTAGAAAATGTAATAATAAATCAAGGACTACCTTTAATTGCTATTGAAGATAGTGAACGGTTTTTAATAACGGGAAATCGAATCTCTATTAAGGTCTTGGGGGAGAAAAGATGATAGAGATTGAACAAATAAACTTGTTGAATGACATGGATTTAAAGCTTTTATACAAAGGCTTCAAATCGAAATGGCAGAGGATACTAAAAGTGGATTCCTTTGAAGAATTTTGTAAATTATATAAAAGTACAAGTTTAACTGAGACATACTATAGAGTTATTTATAATGGTCGTTTAGCTGGTCTTTTTGCTATTAGTGGATATTTTTCTAAAAAGAAACAAACGTCTATTAGAACTCGAAAGTTTTCTGATTGGCGTTGGCATATAGGTATAAATTTATTAAGTGATAAAATTGCCAGAAATGAGTGTTATATGTCATTTCTTGTTATTGATAATAATTTTCAAGGTAAAGGTATAGGAAAAAAATGTTTACAATATATTGAAAAATTCACATTGAATTTAAATAAAATAAATTGTATCACATTATTTGTTTCAACTGAAAATAGTAGAGCTATACAATTATATAAACATCAAGGATTTGAAATTGATAGCCAACTAAATTCGTTTCTTACAAAACATTTTATTGGCGAAAAAAAATGGTATAAAATGAAGAAATTTTTGGGGTAGACATCTATTTTTTTAAAAGTATGTTAATAATGAATAAGGTGTGAGTAAAATGAAGAAATCTATTATTCTAATAGTGGTAATAATCATTAGTTTAATAAGTATTATTACTTATAACAATGAGTTTGACATGATTGTCAAAGATGAAACTGTTAATATTGAAGAGGGAAGAATAGCAGTCGAATATGCTCAGCCTAAAAAGAATAGAGAGAAACCTGGTTTAATGTTATTTATACATGGTGATGGACCAACTAATAAGAATAGTGATGAAGGATATTATCCAGCTTGGGAGACACTTGCAAAAGAAAACTACATATCTATTAGTTGGGATAAAGCAGGTGTTGGGGGCTCAACAGGAAATTGGCTGGAACAAGATATGGTTGATCGGAAGAAGGAAGCGGAAAAAATATTGGAGTGGGCACTTGCAAAATTTGATATAGATCCAAATAAAGTTGGTGTTTGGGGAGCCAGTCAAGGTGGTTGGGTCATCACAAAACTATTAAATGAAAATACAGATGTAAAATTTGCAATTGGTGTTGCCCCGGCGGTCAACTGGATGAGACAAGGTAGATTTAATACAATTAGTGACATGGAATATGAAGGGTATTCTCAAAAGCAAATTGATGAAAAATTGTCGATAGAAATCCAGGTAAATGAGTATTTAAAAGAAAATGATTATCAAGGGTACATTGATAGTAAGTTGGAAAAAGATGTTTTAGCTAAAGATAGATGGGAATTTATTCATAAAAATATGAACTTAGATAATACTTCAGAGCTTGAACAAATTAGTAAACCATATTATTTATTAATAGGTGACCATGATATTAATGTTGATACGAAAGAAACAGAAAAAATTTATAGAGATCATGTAAGCAGAGATCATTTAACTGTTTATCCAATTTCAACTGCGACACATAGAATGTTAAAACCAAGGCATCAAAAAGATAGTAGCATAACAGTTGTAGAATCAATTTTTAATCCTAGAAAAATTTTTGCACCAGATTACTTTAAAGCACTCAAAGAGATAGCCTCAAAAAAAGAAATGTAATGCCATTGCTTTTGTTTTTTGTAATAGCTTCTCAAAAAATCAATACCCTTTCCAAAAGAAGACAATTAAGGGGAAGTGGACAAATAGCTGGCAGAAGTGGTATTTATAGTTATGAGGTATAAAAAACAATTAGTCATGATACACTAAATCTCAACTAAACAAGTTAAGGTGTGTTAATAAAATAATTATTTAAATGAAAAGTTTCTTTCTTCATTGAAGGAACTTTTTTACTATACAACAAGTATACATATTTTATACACACAAGAGCATTTTACTATCTACTTGTAGTTTACTATTATAAAAGAGAAATTTATCATATTATTTTATATAAGAAGGAGAATAATAAAATGGCGTATGTTAAAAATTTTTTTATTGTAGTTGGTTTGTTTTTATTAAGTCAAATTAGTATGACATTGTTTGGAATAGCGAAAGGATTTTCACTTGGAATGGGTGAAGCTACATTGACGTTAGTTGCATCAATAGTGTTAATACTATTGGTTATTGGAAATATTTGGCTGTTGATATTTTTAGGGAAAAAATTAGGTTTTTTGACGCTTAAATTTGATTTTCTTACACAAAAAAATGTGGGAATTATTGTGGGAGGGTTTATCTTAGCGAGAATTATTGCTATTGTAGGAACTCTTTTATTAAACAGTCAAGGATCGGAGTCTACAGCAAATGATGCTGCAATTCAAATGATGTTTACTGGGGAAAATCCCTTGTTGATTGTATTATTGATAGGTATTTCTGCACCAATCATGGAAGAAATCGTCTTTAGAGGAGGAATTATCGGGTTTTGGTTGAAAAAATTCCCTCTTATTGGAGTTGCAGTAAGCTCTATTGTATTTGGCTTGATTCATGGACCGACCAACCTAGTTAGTTTCTTGATTTATGCATCAATGGGTTTGATCTTATCTATGGCATATTACAAAACACAACGTTTAGAAATCAGCATGTCGATCCATTTTTTAAATAATATTTTTGGAGCAATAGCGATTGCATTTGGCATGATTTAATAAAATTGGAATTATTGATCAATGACACGAAATTAAGAATAAATCATATGAAATTATTTTGATTCTTTCTTTTGTGTTTTTTTAATATTTCAGTAATTAAATTATTACATAATGAATAGACGTAACCTCCTTTTTTTATTATACTGGTTGTAAAGATATCTTTATATAACATATAGAAATATCTTAATAAAAGGAAAGTCGGTATTTTAATGAAAAAGAAATGGATTAAAGGGGTAGGTATTTTTAGTTTTTTTAGTTTTGTGGTTTTAGGGGGTATCATAGCTAGTGGTAGAGACTGGCAGGACGATTATGTTTATTTTTCAGATAAAACTTTAAGAGATCAAGTAATTCAAACGCTAAATGATGATGGTATGGTGATTGAAAATGAATTGCCGACAATTAAACAAATGCAAAACTATGGAATGAATGCGTCAACTAATACTGATGATTTTGAAGAAGTAAATAGTGAATTTTCTTATGAATTAGGAACAAGTATCGAAGGTCTGCAGTACTTTTCTAATAAAGTGACAAAAATTAGAGGTAGTGAGTCAGATACTAGAGATATCAGACCTCTGTTAGAAATGGATCAGCTTGAGGAAGTAGAATTAATTACGGCTTTTATCGATGATCAATATGAGATGAACCAATTATTGGTGATGCCTAAAATGAAAAAAGTTGAGATTTCTGACATGAATGAGCGCTTCAGAGATTTTGCAGAAATTGAAATTGGAGATAATTTGGCATATTTACGTTATGAAAATTCTAGTGAGTATCCAATTCAGTATATTGATGCTGGAAGCCAGAAATTTGAATTACATTCTCCAATCAGAATTTTAGAAAATGAAGATTTTTCTAAAGGAACACTCACTTATACATCTTCTGATAAAAACTTTTCCGTTGATGGTCAAACATTGAGTTGGACGAAACCTATAGGTTGGGCTTCATTTAATTGGAAATATGAATATAAGCAAGATGGAAAAGATTTTGAATTAAAAGGATACATTACTGTTGGGGTAAGAGAAAAATAAATGTAGCCGAAAAGAATAGTCTTACAAAAAGGAGCGAAAATCGTTACTGATTTTCGCTCCTGTATATATGTCTAAGGTTCTTATCCAACTTCAGCAGCGATATCCTCGTCGTAGGCTGTTTCTCCTTCCATTTCAATCTTATAAGCTTTTGAATCTTCCATCTTAAAGAATGGATAATACAAACCAAAGCTCAATAAAATCTGCACAGCTTGTAGCAATGCTCCACGCCAACCGCTGACCATCAATCCTGCAATTACAGGGGGCATGGTCCAAGGTAAGTTTACACCATTTGCTAACGGAACAAGTCCTGTTGCCATCGCAGTGTAAGCAATGATGCACATTAAAAGAGGTGTTACCACGAAAGGAATCAACATCATTGGGTTCAAAACGATCGGTATACCAAAGACTAAAGGTTCATTGATATTAAAAATTGCTGGCGCAAAGGATAATTTTCCTAATGTTTTAAACTGAGAGGATTTTGCAAAAAATAAACAGGCAATAGCTAGACCTATTGTTGCACTGGAGCCGCCCAGTTTCACGAAATTACTATAAAACTGATAATTTACAATGTTTGGCAACTTTTCCCCTGTAGCAAAAGCTTGGGCATTCTCAACAGTCAGTGCAATCCAAATGGGCTGCATTACAGCGCCCACAATATTTGATCCATGAATCCCAAAGGACCAAAGTAATGCTTCAAATAATAAAATAATCAAAGTTGCTGGTAAAGAACTGCCTAATGCTAGAAGTGGCGTTTGAAGGACTTCAAAAATAAAATTTTGGGCTGTTTCATAAGCTGTAAAAGTAAAACCGATTCGAATCAAGTTAAATACGATTACCACAAAGAAGCCTGGAATCAGAGCTGAAAACGATTTAGCAACATTTGATGGAACCGAATCGGGCATTTTTATGGTCCAACCTTTTTGTACGACTAAACGAAATACTTCAGTAGCGAGTATAGCTGTGATCATACCCACAAACAATCCAGAAGCGCCGAAGTTTCCTAATGGTAAAAAGGAACCACTATCAGCTATAGTGATCGGTGTTAGGACAAGAAAAGCAACAAGCGCGATTGCTTGAGTAGAGCCTCTATCTACAGCGTAATACTTTGCCAAGTCGCTGGTAATACCTAAAATAACGAATAAAGTCATTACATTCATGGTCATGTCATTAACTTGTAAAAATAAGGCCATCCAGTTCTTACCTAAAATCGATTCCATAAAATTCGTGTAAGCATCTATTGGTAATTGTGTGACTAATAAAAACATAGAACCAATGATCAATAAGGGCATAGCAACAAAAAAACCATTTTTGATGGCTGAAAGATAACGATTTGAATCAAGTTTGTAAGCGATTGGCCCTAGTTTGGATTGTAGTTTGTCTAAAAAAGTATTCATTTTTCTCACTCCTATGTTTTTTTTTAGTTCATAATAAGTTTTTTGGTAACCGCTTTCATTTTTTATGGAAATGAAATTGCTAAAAGAATAGCACCTATAAATTGATTTTATCTTATACGATTCTCAAAATCAACGAAATTCCATGCTTTTCTTTCTAAATAGCATAAATAATTTCGTGTGTTTTTGATGCATACATGTTAGCCTCTTTTTTGAGGCATTCAGATTTAGATTTTTACATCGTGTGAAAAGAATGATATATTATTTTTATAAAGTAAAAGTAGCGAATGTCTTTAGAAAGACTGATGCAACTATATTATGTTGTTTAGCTTCACAGGTGAACTCCTAAGAAAAAAGATAAAATCTGCTTGTGGTAAAAAACACCACACTTAGATTTTCCTATTTTTCAATCGGAGCTAAAAAGAGCCTGCTATGCTTTTAAATTTAGGAGGAAAAGGATGAAAGAGGAACAGAGATTTGGAATAATGAAGAAATATGTCAATTGGGTGTTGGATATTGTTTTAGGAGTACTGGCCCTATTAATTTTGATTTTTATGATTCGTCAATTGATTGATATCAGTACCTTTATCAACAAGCCGATGACACCTAAAAACTTATCGATCGTGATGCAGGAAGTTGTTGCATTTTTCATGTTATTTGAGTTTATTATGATGGTGATTCGCTATATTCAAGAAGGTCATCATATTCCAATCAGGTATTTGATTCTGATTTGTATTACGGCTATTTTAAGACAGCTAATGGTATTACACGGCGATGCGGTCCAAACATTATTATTATCTGTATCGATTTTATCACTGGTTATTGTGTTGTTTGTGCTTAATTTAAGTGGAAATAAATCCTATGTTGGGTTTAAATCTCATACAGACGATAGCCAAAAGACAGATAAATAAAATAAACAAAAAGGTCACTCAGAGAAAATTGAGCGACCTTTTTGTTTATGTTTAATTAAATTCTTAATAAAGCAATCAATGCGATAGCCAAAACAACTTGAATGACACCAACCGATAATCCATAAATCAAGAAACGTTTGCCTTCTTTGAAAAACTTTTGGAAATCCAAGCGTAAGCCGATAGCAGCTAAAGCAGTGATTTCAAACCAACCGCTAAAGAAATGTGCTGTTTCACTTAGTTGTGTCGGTAAATGAACCAGACTATTGATAACACAAAACAAAACAAATCCCACTACATACCAAGGTAAAGCGGAGGTCTTTTTTTTAGGTGTAACTTCTACAGCTGTTGTGACTGCGGATTGTTGTTTAAATCTGCCGAAAAAGTAAACAACGACCACAAGCAACATAATACGCATGATTTTAAACAACATAGCTAGTTCTACGACTTGTCCATTAATCATGCTGGCGCTGGCTACCACTTGCCCGACTGATTGCAAGATACCACCGATCAAGGCACTTTTCGTTAAAATATCACTACCGTAAATAAGCGAGCCGATAATAGGCAATACTAACATTAAGATCGTTCCAAGCAAATTCACTAATGTAATGATCTGGCCTTTTTCTTCTTCCTTTGCTTGGATCGCTGGTGCGATCGATGCAATCGCAGATGATCCGCAGACCGCATTTCCACCAGCCATCAATAAAGACATATTATCAGAAAACAGCATTTTTTTTCCAAGTATATAAGTAGCAATAATCGTCAAACCCATTTGTAAGAGAACGAAAATACCTCCTTTGATCCCGATATGAGCGATGGTTTGAAAGGTCACAGTCGCTCCTAAAAGTACAACGGAAAATTCTAGTAGCTTACTTTCTGCTATTTTTGTTCCTTTTTCTAGAATAGGCATTTTTAAAAAAGTATTTCCTAATAAAATACCAAGTAAAATGGCGATCGTTGCAGCACCTAAGGTTGGAAGCCAGATTGCAGCAACTTTACTGATGACAGCGACGATAAAAGCTGTGGCTAGCCCAGGTAAAATAGCCATTGAGTTGGTTAAATAAGTGTTTCTGGTATTGTTATTTTTCACTAAAACATTCATCTTCTTTCCTTGTTTATCTATGAGTCTAGTATAACGAAATAATTTACATTTGAGAAATAAATAGTTAAAATAATATCTATAACTAAAATGAATGGAAAGGCTATCTATGTTTAAATTACTGAAAACATTCCGTACTGTTTACGAAACAAAAAATTTTTCAAAAGCAGCAGAACGATTATTTATTTCTCAACCGGCTGTTTCTAATCAAGTCAAACAACTAGAAGAAGAATTGAATATCGAGTTGTTTGTTCGAAATGGACGGCAGGAAATCATTGCGACAAAGCAAGCTGATATTTTGTATAATCACTTGCTCAATTTATCAGATGATTGGGAAGATGTCTTACAAGCTTTGCGTATACAGGAGATGCCGAGAGAGACGTGTAAAATTGTTGCGTCGAATACTTTTGCTGTGTATTATCTGCCTGAATTGATGGAACAGCTGATTCGGCAATTTCCAGAAGTTTCCTTTGTATTGGATATGGATAATTCGGAGCAAGTATTGGATAAAATTCAGAAGCATCAAGCACATTTTGGGTTTATTGAGAAACCTTTAATCACTGATTCGATCATTCGCCAAAAAATTATATCAGATGAGCTAGTTCATGCCGGGGATTTTTCCCAAGACTTGTGGTTAGTGCGAGAAGAGAATTCTGGTGTTTTTCATTATACTGAGCGCTATTTTTTAGAGTACAATTTAAAACCAGAAAAAATGATCATCAAAAATAATGAAATGATTGTTCGCTGTTTAGAACAGGGAATGGGTCAGTCGCTTATTTCAAAAAAAGCTGTATCGGAAAAAATCAATTGGCAGCCGTTAACCGATGATTATCAAAGAAATTTTTACTTCATCAAAAGACAACGTATCGAATCTCAGCAATTGCGCGAAGTGGAAATGTTTATCAAGTGTTACTATTAATCGTAGATTAAAACAAGAACTTACTAATTTTATTCTAATTATAATAATCGTTTTAATAGAAAAATGAGACTGTTTTGTGATATCTTATTGGAGATAGTAGGCAACAGAAAATCGTTAGAATGGTTGTTCGACAGAAACTTGTTGCATCGTTTGAACAAAAAACGGTATTTCATTCGATTGCCTTAGCTGTAAAATAGGAGGAGAATATCGTGGAACCATTTTTATGGAACATTCAATTAGAAACGTATATCGCGATGATGGATCAGACAATCGAAGTAGAACAAGAATATATTAATTACTATCAAGAACTGACAGATGAAGGAAATCGTCTGGTTGAGCAAATAAATCCTAATACATTAGCGATGACTTTGCCCAAATTAATGGCTGTTGATGAAAAATGCTCGCTAGTTATTTTTTATATTCTTAACGGATCTGCATTAGAAGATGGCGATGTATTAGGCACGATTAAAGTAATTGAACAAGAATATAAGAAGACACATAGAGAAAAATATATATTTGATTTGCCAGAATATGAGGCTTTGTCGATTTCTCAAAGAATTCATTGATCCTTCTAGCAGGATATATAAGTTTAGACTTGTTGTGGTGGATAAGAGCTATGTTGTTTAAACTATTTGATAGGTAGATGAAGAATTGAAACAGAGGGCTGTTAGCTCTCTTTTTTTGTAGATTTTAAAAAAAGGAATTTTAAATTTTTTCAAAATATTAAATAACAAATAAGAATGTTTTTAATAATAATTATTTATTGTTCAGTGCTTTTTAAATTAGTTTTTATAACTTTTTAATAAGAATATTTTTAGAAAAAATAACATGAATAGATATTTTAAATGGAAGATTTAATGTATAATCAAAGAGGTTAGATGTTAGATTCTTACAATTTGGATGTAAAATATAGTCTTTACAGTGATTTTGATAAAGGAATTTTTATTTTTCAATGATACAATAAGAGTAGTTTAATAAAAAGTATTAGGTCATATTTTAGTTGAGTACATTATTGAAATGAATGGAGTTAGCCATGGAATCGATCAAATTTATATCTGAACTATTGCCAGAATTTAGTAATGAGTCTTTAAAAAACATGAAGCTGGAAAGCCAAAATAGTGATTATGAAGGCGCAACTTTTTCTTTAAGCAATCAGTCATTTCGTAGTAGAAAGGCAAAAATAACTCCTAAGAAGCTTGGCTATTTTGTTGTGTTTTGGGAAAAGGACGAAGCAAATAAAAATAAACCTTATGATTTAGTTAGTGCACCGGATAAATTAATCATCACTATTTTTGATCAAGAGAAAGTTGGACAATTTATATTTCCAAAAGCAATATTGGCTAAAAATAATATTTTGATCAGTGAAACAAGTTTAGGGAAGATGGCCCTGCGAGTATATCCTGACTGGGTAACAGGACTAAATAAAAATGCATCAACTACTCAAAAATGGCAACGTCCGTATTTTATTAACCTAACAGAAAACAGGGATTCAAGGTTATTGAAAAAACTATATTTTAATTAATTATACTTATACTAAAAAATAAGAAAAAGGTGGAAATTATGGTTACGATCAATGTTTTTTTACAAGTTAGACCAGAAAAAAGAGCAGCTTATATAGCCTTTGTAACGGAGTTAGTAACAGCTTCGCAACAAGATGAAGGCTGTCTATCTTATGATCATTTTGAAAATGTTAGCCAACAAAACCAGTTTGTTATTGTTGAGAATTGGCAAGATAGGCTTATGGTAGACAGACACAATGAAACACCTCATTTAAAAAAATTTCTTAGTGAGATATCTTTATATCTGGAAAAAGAGCCGACAATAAAAATCAGCTATTCCGAGTAAAACAAAAATAAACTGGAAATAAGCTTCGAGGCTTATTTCCAGTCTTAATAGTCATCAATAAAGAAAATACAAACAATGATATTCGTAAAAAAGGAAGTATTGAAAAAGGGTACATTGATTTTTCTCATTGTGTTTTCTTAATGAATACTTGGGAGTAGTAATTGACTATTATTTTAAAAAGGATTGCTGCTTACTAATTAAATCATCCAGGAGAATGGGTAAAAGGCTGGTTGGGATCAGCGTTTAATATAGTCAATGGTTGGTTGACAGTTATATATTATGATTTAAAAAAGCAAGCAAGCGTTCCTTCCAGATAGAAACGAATAAATAAAAAAATGGCGTTGGATACACATCCAACGCCATTGTAAGTTCAATAAATAAGCATAAACATCTTCAAGTTAGAAAAAACTAGTACAAACCTCTAGAAATTTCTATCAAAATTGAGTAAAATGAAAGATGTCAATGTATAAATATTGGCTTAAGCAACTTGATTGGTCAGGTGTTCACTGACTGTTCAGGGCTTCATGATTTAGTTGGTAGCTAAATTATGAAGTGCTTTTTTTTTATCCTATTCGTTTCTATCTATCATCCATTTTATAGGAAAACCCATTTAGGGTCAATAAAGTGTTGGAAAAAAATTACTTTATTTATTCTTTCTATATGAAATTTTATATATGGTATCAATGTAAAAAGACGAAATAAAATAGTATATACTATTCTTCGGTAGAAAATATCAGAAAAAGAGTAAAGCTTATACAGTCTGAATCTGTAGAATAACCTGTTAAGGTACTCATTTTAGGGGAAATTTATAGAAATAAGGATGATCGACCATTCCTGCTTTAAAAAAAATCTGTATTAGCGTAAAATGTAAGTGGATACAAAAATGAATGGATTTGTGGGGAGAAAAAATGATGATAGAACTAATTATAGTACTGACGATTTTTACATATGGCAGTAACTTTATTTTATATCTGATTCTTAGGACAAAAGAAAAAATCAAAGGAATCGAAAAACTATCAATCTTTTTTTGTGTGAATATGACGGTTTTACTTTTGAATGGAGTCTTTTTATTTATTGGAAAAGCGATTGCTGATAGTGGTGTGGCTGTTTTGGAGTGACATTTAAAACAAACTAAGTTTTCCCTCGACTCTTAGTATGTTTTTCTATTAAAATTTCAGCTAAAAGTCCTATATGAATGACGTAGATTTTCTGATAAGGTACAATAGATAGAAACAACTGGAGGGTAAATGATGGCAAAAATCATGATTATAGAAGATGAAACAACGATTCGTGAGCTGATCAGCGAAGAACTACAGAAATGGCAGTTCGAGACTTTTGGAACGACAGACTTTAATAATGTTTTAGAAGATTTTCAAAGAGAAGATCCTCAACTGGTTCTATTAGATATTAATCTTCCCGTTTTTGATGGCTATTATTGGTGTCAGAAAATCCGTGAAATTTCTAAAATTCCGATTATTTTTATTTCCAGTCGAAATACAAATGTGGATATGATCATGGCAATGAATATGGGCGCTGATGATTTTGTTACAAAGCCATTTCAAATCGATGTGTTGATCGCCAAAATCAATGCATTATTGCGCCGTTCATATAATTATTCAGAAGTCGGCAGTGAGATCATGTCTCATAATGGAATCACGTTGAATGTTGATAATGGTAGTATGGAGATCAATGGCGAAGTGATCGATTTAAGTAAAAATGAATATCGCCTATTGTATATTTTGATCAAGAAACACGGGAAAATTTTAACGAGAGAGAAATTGTTACGTGCGTTGTGGGAAGATGAACGTTTTGTGGATGATAATACGTTGACAGTTAACATCAATCGTTTGAGGAAAAAAATTGAACAAGCAGGTCTTGAAGGGTACATTGAGACAAAAGTTGGTCAAGGCTACATCGTACCGTAGATAGGAGAATAAAATGACAATTTATAAATATTTAAAAGATCATTGGCTTCTGTTGATTGGCTGGCTATTTTTTATTGGAGTGACTTGTTTTATTTTATGGCTATCTCCAGATATGGTTGTGAATCCAGCGGTTATTGGGTATTTGGTATTATTGCAAGGATTATTTTTACTGCTTTTTATGACAATCGATTATTCCTTAAAAAAACGCTGGTGGCGCTCTTTAGACATTTCAGAACAACCGCCTTCTTTGGAACATTATTTGAGTGAGGCTTCAAAGTCAGAAGAAACGCTAGTGCAGAACTATATCAATGGCTTGTTGGTGGAGCATCAGCAAATCATGCAGCAGGTAATCAATAACCAACAGGATCAAAAAGATTATATTGATTCATGGGTCCATGAAATCAAAGTACCGTTGGCCGCTGTGAATTTGATTTTACAATCGATCGAAGATGATATTCCCGAAAAGAAATATTATTTAGTTGAAAATGAGTTGAGTAAAATCGATGAGTATGTAGAACAAGTCCTTTATTACGCTCGATTGGACAGTTTTTCTAGAGACTATTTGATTCAGGAATATTCACTAAAGGAAATTGTTCAGTCTGTGATTCGGACGCAGGGAAATTATTTTATTCAAAAGAACCTGCGCTTTTCCATAGAAGGAAACGATCAAATGATTTTAACCGATGCGAAGTGGGTTGCTTTTATTTTCAAACAATTGGTTAGTAACGCGATCAAATATACACCTTCTGGCGGTGAGATCGTCGTGACGTTATCACGTACAAAAGAAGGCGCTTGGTTATCATTAAAAGATACAGGGATCGGGATTCCAGAAGAAGACCAGCGACGTATTTTCGATAAAGGGTTTACTGGAGAAAACGGTCGGATGAGCGAGCAGCATTCTACTGGATTAGGCTTATATTTAGCAAAAAGTCTGGCGGATAAATTAGGCCACCAATTGATGATGAAGTCAGTTGAAGGAGAAGGAACGACGATGAAGTTGTTGTTTCCGTTTTTGAGTTATTTTAATGAGAGAAGATAATAGGCTACGTTGAGAAATTAAACAAATATTTCTCAATGCTGGCTTTTTTATTTTTTAATTTAAATGAGAAAAATTCTATCAAACTTTTCCTATCTTATAGTTGTATAGCAAACGCTTTTATTGTTAGACTAAACTTATCATATTTTTGATAGGAGCATATTATGGAGATATTAGTGGCTTTGATTCCGATGTTTGCTTGGGGCAGTATAGGGCTGGTCAGTGGAAAAATCGGTGGTAGCGCGAATCAACAAACACTCGGCATGACTATTGGTGCTTTATTCTTTTCAATAATTATCTTTTTTGTTGTTCAACCAGCAATTAGCATTCAAATGATTGCAGTTGGAATTTTATCTGGTTTATTCTGGAGTGTAGGACAAAATCAGCAGTTTCATGGCATGAAATATTTAGGTGTATCTGTTGGACTGCCTGTTTCAACAGGAATGCAGTTGATTGTCAATACGATCGCTGGAGCTGTATTTTTTCATGAATGGAAAGGCAGTAGAGATTATATTCTAGGATTTATCGCTCTAGGGTTATTGGTTTTTGGTGCGTATTTAACCGCTCGTCAAGATGATGACAGTGGTGTAAAAACAACCAATTCAATGCTTGATTTCAGCAAAGGATTTCGGGCATTATTGATGTCGACAGTTGGTTATGGTGCGTACACGATCATTATCAACGCTGCAGGACTTGATCCTATGGGCATTATTTTGCCGCAAAGTATTGGTATGGTGATCGGCGCCAGTTTCTTTGCGTTTAAAAAGGTCAAACTGGATCGCTATGTTTGGCAGAATATGAGCTGTGGCTTGTTGTGGGGCTTAGGCAATATTTGTATGTTACTAACGATGCGTCAAATCGGTTTAGCAATCAGCTTCTCATTGTCACAAATGGGAATTATCATCTCAACTTTAGGCGGAATCTACTTACTTGGCGAGCGCAAGTCTAAAAAAGAAATGAGATATGTCATTATTGGTTGCTTATTCGTTATTTTAGGTGGTATTCTTTTAGGGTATATGAAAGCGTAAATGATATATTTACGCTTATTTTTATGAGAAAATTCAGCAATTATTAATACTAGAAAATGAAACGATTTATTGGAGGAAAAGTAATGTCAATGTTTCGGAAAAAAGAGCTGACGGCGGTATCAAGTGAGCCAAGTTCAATGAAAAAGGATTTAAAAACAATGGATCTGATCATGCTCGGGATCGGTGCGATTGTTGGAACAGGGATTTTTGTGGTGACAGGTGTCGCTGCTGAGCAATATGCAGGACCTGCGTTGTCACTTTCATTTTTAGTTGCAGCAGGAGCAATTATTTTAGCGGGTTTATGTTATGCGGAGTTCGCTTCAAGAATCCCCGCAATTGGCGGACCCTATGCTTATATGTATGTTGTGTTTGGAGAATTGGTTGCTTGGATGACAGGCTGGCTAGTAATTTGTGAATTCTTTCTAGCAGTATCTTCAGTTGCTTCGGGCTGGTCTGGTTATGTACACGGATTTTTGAACAGTCTTGGGGTAGATTTACCTAAGGCGTTGAGTGGCGCATATAATCCAGCAAATGGGACTTATGTTGATTTGATTGCGATGTTAGTTCTTTTAGCAGTTACATTTTGGGTATCGTTAGAAGCAAAAACGGCGTTACGTTTGAATAATTTTATGGTTTTTGTTAAATTCGGTATCATTGCACTGTTCTTAGTTGTAGGTATTTTTTATGTGAAATCAACTAATTGGCAACCTTTTATGCCTTTTGGCTTTTCAGGTGTGGTCAGCGGAGCTGCAGTGGTTTTCTTTGCCTTTTTAGGATTTGATGCAGTCAGTATGACAGCTGAAGAAGTGAAAAATCCTCAAAAGGATATCCCTAGAGGCATTATCGGATCGATTATTATAGCTACCGTTTTATACGTGATCGTGACGTTGATTTTAACTGGAATCGTACCGTTTGATGTGCTTGGTGTGAAAGATCCAGTAGCCTTTGCGATGCGCTTTGTTCAGCGTGATGGCGTGGCAGCTGTGATTTCTGTGGGTGCTATTTTGACCTTGCTAACTGTGACGATTTCTATGATGTACAGTTTAGCTAGGATTATTTATGCAATTAGTAAAGATGGTTTATTACCGAAGTTCATGAGTAAAATAGATGAAAAAAATCGTACGCCAAAAAATGCAACCTATGTAGCTGGTGTATGTACAATGATTTTTGCTGGGCTAGTTCCAATGGAGCTTTTAGCTGAATTGACGAATATCGTGACATTGATGTATTTGATCGTGATGGCGATCGGTATTATTCGTTTGAGAAAAGTAGCTGGAGATCCTAAACCAGGTGAATTTAAAATTCCATTTGTTCCGTTTGTGCCGATTTTACTTGTTATCGTGAGCATTGGTTTAATGCTGCAATTACAAGCTGCAACGTGGAAAGCTTTTGCAGTAGCCTTGGTTTTAGGATTCATTATTTATTTTGCGTATGGGTACAAGCATAGTAATGAAGGTAAAATCAAAAATTAAAGGAAGAAATCAGTGATCATAGTGGTTACTGATTTTTTTATGTTTCTTTTTCATGAAAAAAAGATTTTCACTGTAAATCGTGATTCGTTTACAGTATAGTGATAGTAAATAGAGAAGAAAAGAGAAGGAGTGAAAGAATGTCATATCGTATCGAACAAGATTCTATGGGAGAGATTCAAGTGCCAGAAGCTGCACTCTGGGGAGCACAAACCGAGCGTAGTCGCCAAAATTTTAATATCGGTATCGAAAAAATGCCGCTGGCTCTTATTCAAGCTTTGGCTTTAGTCAAAAAGAATGCGGCTAAAGCAAATGAAGAAACAAGAAAATTAGATACAACGATCAGCCGAGCGATTCAGCAAGCAGCAGATAAAATTATTGTGGGGGACGTTGATGAGCATTTTCCATTGTCTTTGTGGCAAACTGGTAGCGGTACGCAAACGAATATGAATGTTAATGAGGTTATTGCACATTTAGCGGCAAAAAATAATGTGGCAGTTCATCCAAATGATCACGTGAACATGTCTCAAAGCTCAAACGATGTTTTCCCAACGGCGATTCACATAGCAGCGGTGCGATTGATTGAACAGCAATTATTTCCAGTGATGAAGCAAATGATTCAAACACTGAAAAAACTTGAATCAGAGAATGAAAAAATCATAAAAATCGGTCGAACTCATTTACAAGATGCTACGCCAGTTACTTTCGCTCAAGAAATCGGTGGTTGGCGCTCAGGTCTAGAACATAATTATCAAATGTTAGAATTGACTTTAAATGAACTCAAACAATTGGCACTGGGCGGCACAGCTGTGGGAACTGGGCTGAATGCTTCGAAAGAATACATTAAATCATTCTTTAGCTACTTGAATGAAGAAACTAACAACCAATTTTCAGAAGATCCAAACAAATTCCATGGATTAGCAAGCAAAGATGCTATTGTTTTTACCTCGGGTGCATTAAAGGCGCTTGCTGCTAATGTCATGAAAATGGCGAATGATATTCGTTGGATGGCTAGTGGTCCAAGAAGTGGTTTGGGAGAGATCACAATTCCAGCAAACGAACCAGGTAGCTCAATCATGCCTGGGAAAATCAATCCAACTCAATGTGAAGCACTGACTATGATTGCCATTCAAGTTATGGGCAATGACACAACGATTGGAATCGGCGCTTCACAGGGAAATTTTGAATTAAATGTCTATATGCCAGTGATAGCATATAATTTGATCCAAAGTATTGAACTTTTAGCCGATGGATTGAGTTCTTTTAATGAAAACTGTTTAGTTGGACTCAAAGCGGATCAAGAAAAAATGAATCAATATGTGGAGCAATCATTAATGCTTGTGACTGCATTGAATCCTCATATCGGTTATGATAATGGTGCGAAGATCGCTAAAAAAGCCTTTGAAGAAAATACAACGCTAAAACAGGCCGCTTTGACTTCAGGACTAGTGACAGAAGAAGAATACGACAGTTGGGTCAAACCAGAGCAAATGTTAGGCAAATAAATCGGATTGACTTGGAAAGGGATGGGAAAACATGACAGATATTTATGAAAAAGCTTTAAAAGCACACGCACAATGGCGTGGGAAAATCGATATTCATTCAAAAGTGGAGGTAAAAACAAAAGAGGATCTATCTTTGGCTTACACACCAGGAGTTGCGGAACCTTGTAGAAAAATACACGAAAACCCGAATTCAGTCTATGATTATACTTGGAAAGGCAATACCGTAGCTGTAGTGACCGATGGCACAGCTGTTCTTGGATTAGGCGATATTGGCCCTAAAGCCGCATTACCAGTTATGGAAGGCAAGGCGTTATTGTTTAAAGAATTTGCTGGAATCGATGCAATTCCAATTTGTTTAGATACAAAAGATCCCAAAGAGATCATCAATATTATCAAAGCAATGGCACCGACGTTTGGCGGAATCAATTTAGAAGATATCTCTGCACCACGCTGTGTTGAAATTGAACGGACATTAATGGAAGAGTTAGATATTCCTGTGTTCCATGATGATCAACATGGCACTGCAATCGTTACAATTGCAGCGTTGATTAATGCCTTAAAAATCGTTGATAAAAAAGTAGATGAAATCAAAGTCGTTGTGTCAGGGACAGGAGCAGCGGGTAGTGCAATCATTAAAATGTTGAATCATTTTGGTGTACAGGAGATCATTGCATTCAATATCGATGGTGCATTAAGTAAAACGATGACAAGACCAATGAATTTTTTAGAAAAAGAAATCACTGAAATCACGAATAAAAATGATTTCCAAGGTTCATTAAGTGAAGCAATGATAGGTGCGGATGTTTTTATTGGGGTTTCAGCTCCTAAACTTGTGACAAAAGAAATGGTCGCTTCGATGAATTCAGGAGCTATCGTTTTCCCAATGGCTAATCCAGAATCAGAAATCGATTATCAAGATGCAATCGATGCGGGTGCTGCGGTAGTTGGAACAGGCCGTTCTGATCATCCAAATCAAATCAATAATGTTTTAGCTTTCCCAGGGTTATTCAAAGGCGCTTTTGTAGCAGGTGCAACGAAAATTACCGAAAATATGAAATTAGCTGCAGCAAAAGCCATTGCGGAGATTATTCCAGAATCTGAATTAACAAGTGAATACATTATTCCATCTGCTTTTAACCAAGAATTGGTAGATGTTATTATTCGCGAAGTCGCTGAAACAGCTGTACAAGATGGCGTTATTAGAGCTTAAATAAAAATACCCAAAAAGCTTCCAACAGTTTTAATTAAGATGAATCTGAAGGAAGCTTTTTTGTGTAGAGAAAACGTAAGGATTTCTAGTTCAATAAAGCCAAGTATGGTATACTATTTAGGAGTAAATTCAAGAGAATGCTAAAGGAGGATGTTTCTACATGTCAGAAAAAGAAACATTTTATATCACCACCCCGATTTATTATCCAAGCGGACAACTACATATCGGCAATTCATATACAACAATTGCTTGTGATGCGATGGCCCGTTACAAACGTTTGATGGGCTTTGACGTATTTTACTTAACGGGTGTGGATGAACATGGACAAAAAATTGAAAATAAAGCTTCAGAATTAGGTGTTACACCTAAAGAATATGTTGATAAAATGGCAGCAGATGTTCAAAAGTTATGGAAAACCCTTGATATCAGCTACGATAAATTCATCCGTACAACAGATGATTATCATAAAAAAGCCGTTCAGCAAATCTTTGATCGTTTATTAGAACAAGGCGATATCTACCTTGGCGAATATGAAGGCTGGTATTCGGTTTCGGATGAAGAGTATTTCACTGAGACACAATTAGCAGAAGTCTATCGTGATGAAGAAGGTAAAGTGATCGGTGGTAAAGCACCAAGTGGTCACGAAGTGGAATTAGTCAAAGAAGAATCGTACTTCTTCCGTATGAGTAAATACGCGGATCGTTTATTAGATTATTACAATGAACATCCAGAATTCATTCAACCTGAATCACGCAAAAATGAAATGATCAATAATTTCATCAAGCCTGGATTAGAAGACTTGGCAGTTTCACGTACAACTTTTTCATGGGGAATTCCTCTGTCAAATGATCCAAAACACGTAGTCTATGTGTGGATTGATGCATTATCAAACTATATCACAGCATTAGGCTATGGCTCAGAAGATGACAGCTTGTTCCAAAAATATTGGCCTGCAGACGTTCATATGGTTGGAAAAGAGATCGTACGTTTCCACACGATTTACTGGCCGATCATGTTGATGGCTTTAGAGCTGCCATTACCGAAGAAAATTTTTGGTCACGGCTGGTTACTGATGAAAGACGGTAAAATGTCTAAATCTAAGGGCAATGTTGTTTATCCAGAAATATTAGTAGAGCGTTATGGATTAGATGCATTGCGTTATTACTTATTACGAGCGATACCTTTTGGTAGCGATGGTGTCTTTACGCCAGAAGATTTTGTTTCACGCTTGAATTATGATTTAGCTAATGATTTAGGCAATCTATTAAATCGTACGATTGCTATGATCAATAAATACTGTGAAGGTCATGTTCCTGCCTATGCGTCAAAAGTAACACCATTTGACAGTGAATTATCCACAACTGCTGCAAATGTGATTGGTAAATATCATGAAGCCATGGAAAAAATGGAATTCAACACGGCGATCGCCGAAGTTTGGAGCCTGATTTCTCGTGCAAATAAATATATTGATGAAACACAACCATGGGTTTTAGCTAAAGATGAAGAGAAGAAAAATGAATTGGACAGCGTGATGGTTCATTTAGCTGAAAGTTTGCGTATCGTAGCGATTCTTTTACAACCAGCGATGACAGAGACACCAAAGAAAATCTTTGAACAATTAGGTTTAGATCCTGATACGATGAATATGGAAGGGATTCATTTTGGTGAGTTTCCAACAGATATCAAAGTAGTTGCAAAGGGAACACCGATTTTCCCTCGTTTAGAGATCGATACAGAAGTACTTTATATTCAAAAGAAAATGTCTCAAAACGCACAAACGACAACGGAAGAAATCAAATGGAACCCAGAAGAAACAGAACTTGTTTCAACCAAAGAAAAACAAATCAAGTACGATGATTTTGATAAAGTCGAACTAAAAGTAGCAGAAGTCATTGATTGTAAAAAAGTTAAAGGTGCAGATAAGTTATTACAATTCCGTTTGGATGCAGGAGACGAACAAGATCGTCAAATCCTTTCAGGAATCGCAGAATTTTATCCAGATCCAAGTTCATTGATTGGTAAAAAAGTTGTCATCGTAGCCAACTTAACACCAAGAAAAATGCGTGGAGAAATCAGTCAAGGCATGATTCTTTCAGCTGAGTCTCCAGAAGGTAAACTACAAATTATTGACGCACCAAAAGAAATGCCAAATGGAGCAAGTATTGCTTAGTTGATTTAACAATAGAATAAGAAAATGCAGATATAAAATAAAAAACGATTCACAGAAGTTTGCTTGTCTATAAAATAGAGAGCAGCGGCTGTGGATCGTTTTTTTTTGATTAATATTGAATATATTATCTATATAAATATAAAAATAGTAAATATGAGTGTTAATAAATTATGTTTTACTGTATTATTATTACTTAGGGTCAAAAAAATCAAATAAATGTAATAAGGAGAATGTATAATGAAAATGAAGAAGTATCTGTTGGGGATCATTACAGGCGTTGCAATTTTTTTATTAGCAGCCTGTGGATCAGATCCAAGAAAAGATTTCACCAAAGAACTATTTAACTCTAAAGGTGAGGAATACAACGCAGCAAGCTTTAAAATGAAGCTCAAAGATTTAACTTATAATGGTGACGAAGGCGGAGCATATGCAAAAATGTTGGTCAGTCAACTAAAAGACATGAGCATCGATGGAAAATATGCGGTGGATGATAAAAAAGACATGATGGAAATGGAAATTACAGCGAATCTATTTGGCGAGAAAATCCCGTTCCAATTTGTTGGCAATAAAGACAACTATTATATGTCGACTAGCTTTGTTACAGGGATAATGGATTTAGCCGATTCTTTTGATTATCCATTGGAACTAAGCAAGAGTGACTTGAATAAATTAAAAGGAAAATATATCGATATTGCTGAAGCCAGCGACACACTAACTTCAGACAAGAATGATAAAAAATCAAATCCATTGAAAGATAAGACATTTACGAATGCCGAAAATTCTAAAATGGGCAGAGAAATGAAAAAACTAATCGAAAGCTTCGATAAAAAATCATTTAAAAAAGACAAAGATGTCGTGACACATACATTTACTAAAAATGAAATCATCGAAATGATGGAAAAATTCGATGAAATTGCCAAAGAAGATAAAGATTACAAAAAATCAGGCAATTCGAAAGAAATAAAAGATGCCATCAAGTCATTAAAAAATGATATGGATAAAATGGATGTAAAAGTTAGTATTAACCAAAAGACAAACGTCATTGATATGGAAATATCTTTAGCAACTGTAGATGAAGAAGATGCTAAAATGAGCATGGTTCTGACACTTTCTATTACTCCGCAAAAAAATAACGGAAACATCAAAATGCCAAGTAAGAAAGAAATCATCAGCCAAAATGAATTGGAAGATATTTTATCGAATGTTACAGGAACAACTTCAGATGATTCAGACCTAGATTTAGATGATGATTCGGTTGATTATAGTGATTTAAAAGATGATCCAGAAATTCAAAAATTGATGGACGAGCAATTAGATGAAATGATCAAACAAATCGAAGCCAATCCTAGCGCTGTAACAGAAGAAAATGCAAAAGAAGCGCGTGAAGGTGCGAAAGAAATTTTTAATGAAGAGCAAATGAAAAAATTAAATGAGGCTTTAGACAAAGCGTTAAAAGCTGGAACAGTTTAAAATAAAAGTAAAAGAGACGATGTTTTTTGTGCTCAAATCTTAGATTTGATTAGCATAGAGAGAACATCGTTTTTTTTTAGCAATGTGTTCAGATTTAAAGAATTTAGGTATAATGATTCAAAATGGAGGGAATGCAGTGATTTTAAAAGAATTAACGTTAGCGGATGAACAACGCTACTCAGATTTTATAAATGAATGGATAGCTTCAGGAGCGTCTCAAATAACGCCAACATCGGCTAATTTAAATGGGCTTACTTTTCAAGAATGGTTAAATAAACTGAAAAAAGATAAAAGCACTATCAATAATACGTTTGTTCCAGCAGATACATTGTTTCTTGAAGTAGAAGGAAAGTTGGTTGGGGCTATTCAGTTGAGATATGAATTAACAGATAAACTGCTACAAATCGGTGGGAACATTGGTTACGGAATTGTTCCTTCCCAAAGAGGAAAGGGTTATGCGAATTGGATACTTGCACAAGCTCTACTTATTTTTCACAAACGTGGTTTCTCTAAAGTAATGCTTACGTGTGATAAAAAGAATATAGCCTCACAAAAAACAATCCAGAAAAATGGTGGTATTTTATCTGATGAATATTTGATTGAAGGAGAAATGATTCAGAGATATTGGATTGAGTTATAATCAGAAAAATGAGGGTGGGACAGAAGTGTTTAATCCCGAGAAATAATCAGGGATAGCTTCTGCTCCCACCGTTTATCCAACTCACCTTTTTCTATACTTCGTTGAAGTATCTACTAAAATTTTAGTTTTTTATTTGATTTAAACTTATGGGAACGAGCCGGTAAAAATAGGATCAATATCGCATAAGGTACGCTAATGATCGACCAAGTCAAAGTTCGACTCAAACTATTGTTTTTGTATAACCAGTTAAGTAAAAAATGCAACCCTAATATACTCAGTGCAACAAAAATCAGAACAGCATACGTAGGCTCATTTTTTATGACAGTTCGAAGGATGCCGCCGATGAGAGGAACTAAATAAAAATAAGCACTTGTTAAGGAAATTCGCCAACTTTTTGCTATAGTTCCAAGGTTTATTAAGAAAAATAGGATAGACAACACGATTCCTAACGGTGGAAAAAAAGCGATCAAAACTGAATAAATAGCGCCCCATAAAATCATCAATGGTCCTTTTACAATAGCTGCAAGGGCAACAAAAATCGCAATTAGAATAAATTGCTGAGTCATAGTTCCGTAAGCTAGTAAACCAAAGAGAATCAGTAAGATCCAGTGCCAGACCGTATTGACTTGTGGTTTTCTTTGAATCGTTACGTTCTTTTGGATCGTAGATTTTAGAAAGTCAGATTCTTCAAAGAAATTTTTCAAATAGCACTCACTCCTATCAAATTGAAAATCAGATTGGAATTAAGTTTACTGCTGAATAGGAGAAAAAACATCGGGCTAAAGTCTGTCTTTTAGGCGGATGTTTTTAAGATTTAGTTAAATAAACAATTGATAATAAACAGTAATTAAAAACGTGAATGCCCAAAGAATTAAAGGCATCCACGTTTTTTCTACTGTGTGATCTTGAAAAATTACTCCAGCTTAAACAATTCAGAAAGCTCTCCAACATAAGGCAGAAACACTTGTTTCATTCCACGAGAAATCGCCGTATAAAGAATTTTCTTCTCTCTTTCGGTTGTTCCATAACGGGATGTTGAAGGATCGTGAATGATCACATTATCAAATTCAAGTCCTTTAGCCATATCGATCGAAAGAATTTGAGCCTCAATCGCACTATTTTTTTGTAGAAGCTGTTGTTTCAATAATTCTGCTTCCACTGCTGTTTTTGTAATAACGGCAGTATCTTCTGCTTGTGTTAATGAATCCAAAAGTGAAGTCAGGGTATCTAAGTATGCTTCTTGATCTTTACAATAAATAAATGCTGGTTTCTCGCCATCTTTTCGGATCGATACAATCTTGAGTTTCTCATGATTTGTCACTAAAGTTTGAAAGAGCTGTGTGATTTCTTTGCTTGAACGATAACTGTTCAATAATTGATAAGAAGTAACAGAACGGCTAGAAGCAGACAATAACTCTTTTAGATCCATAAAACTGATTGATGTATTAAAAATCGCCTGATTTTCATCTCCTGCTAAAGTAAAGTTTGCTTGTGGGAATAATTTAAGCAATAAGAGAATTTGGGCTTCTGTATAATCTTGTACTTCATCCACTAAAATAAAGGCCATTTGTCGATTCGATAAATCTTCAATAAAGGTATCTTTGATCAGCAATAAAACCACCACTTCATCAGCTGTGTAAGCAGCCGTTGTTCTTTCATACGTATCTTGTTGATACTGCTGATACAATGCTGCAAAAAGCAACCACTGATCAAACCAAGCAAAATCAGCGATCGCATCGACTACTTTACGGTATTTTTGTTGCAACCGTTGAAGTGCAAACTCGGTTAATTGTTCCTCATCTTCTTCCGCAAACGTTGTGTCAAAATAGCGTAACTGTTCGGCTTCAGTCAAGTCTTGCATCTGATCGATCATTTGTTTAGATTTTGATTGTTTGATCAAATAACGATTCCACAAACTTGATAATTTTTCTTTCGTCGCTGAAAGTCGATCCCTGATTGATAAAGTCGTTGGGGTTTCTTGATATAAATTAAAAATCAATTCAGCAGAAAATATTGGCTTACGTTTGAATAAGATTGGTTGAAATAATGATTGTTGAATCAAAGATGCATCTTGAAAAGATTGAATGAACGCAACAAATTTCTGTGATTGAATCACTCTTTGTTGGGCATTTACTTGTTCTGCAGTAATCCGATTGAAATAAGCTGTCTCACTTTCGATAGGTGCTTTTTCACGAAAGGTAAATTTAAGAAACTGCAACAACGTTAAGTTCAAAGGATTACGCTCGCCTAAATTGGGTAATACTTGAGAAATATAATCAATAAAGGTCGAATTAGGAGAGAGCAGTAAAATATCATCGGCAGTAATTTGTCTCCGATGATTATAAAGTAAATAAGCAATTCGCTGCATGATTGCCGAAGTTTTTCCACTACCAGCAATCCCGTTAACTAAAAGCAAGGGATGACTTTCGTCACGAATAATCTCATTTTGTTCTTGTTGAATTGTTGTCGTGATATCTTTCATATACTGAGAAGAATCAGCTTCTAATGAGTGCAGCAAAATATCATCTTGAATCGCAAGGCTAGTATCAAAAAAGTTGAGCAAGCGATCTTCTTCAATGATCAATTGTCTTTTTAAATTCAATGTAACGGGAATTTTCGTTTCATTGACGTGGTAACTGCTGTCGCCTAAAACATTATTATAAAAAAGGGAAGCAATCGGTGAACGCCAGTCATAGATTCGTGATTCACCTTCTAGGTTGGTAAAATCATTCATACCGATATAAAAAACATCACGATCAGAATCGGCATCTAAAAACGTTACATCGATTTTTCCAAAATAAGGAACTTTCAGTAGTCGTTCGACTTTTTCTAATTGCTTAGCAGCAGTCGCATTTTGAATGTTTAACTGATCGATTTCTCTATTTTTCATTTCCATCATGGCAAAAGTCTCTAGGTTATCTGAGTAACTATCAAAATTTAGTTTGGTATCACCACTAAATTGATCCAGCACCGATTTTCCTGTGGTGTTGACTTCATCGATAGCGGTTTGATAGGTATCTTTTGCTTGGGTTAATTCTGCATAAATTTGGTGTAAATGATGGGTTTCTTGTGTACGATCATTGGACATATAGGTTCCTCCTGACATGAATTGCCGTGACCGAATAGTATAAGCTATTTTTTTAGATAATGCAATAATAAGAAGCTGATAATTTATCAGTGCTGTCCATTCAGATTTTGGTTAAAATGTGATAAAGTATAGAAGATAGAGGAGGGGTTTACTTGATTTTTGATTCTCATACCCATTTAAACGCAGAACAATTTAATGAAGATATTCCAGAAACAATTGAACGTGCAAAAGAGTTAGGTGTGACAGAGATGGCGGTGGTTGGTTTTGATACACCGACGATCGAAAAGTCTCTAGAACTTAGCCAACAATATAAAGAGATCCAAAGTATCATCGGCTGGCACCCAACCGAAGCGGGAAGCTATACGCCTGAAATCGAGAAAAAGTTGCAGCAACTATTAACAACACCAAAAGTGGTTGCATTAGGTGAAATTGGTTTAGATTATTATTGGATGGAAGATCCTAAAGAAGTTCAGGATCGTGTGTTCCGACGTCAAATCGCAATCGCCAAAGAAATGAATCTACCCATCAGTATTCATACTCGAGATGCGATGGAAGATACCTATAAGATTTTAAAAGAAGAGGATATTCGTGATATTGGTGGAATCATGCACAGCTTTAGTGGGGATCCTGAGTGGATGGCGAAATTTTTAGATATGGGCATGCATATTTCTTTAAGCGGTGTTGTGACGTTTAAAAAAGCGTTAGAAGTACAAGAAGTAGCGAAAGCAGTCCCATTAGACCGATTACTGGTTGAAACGGATGCACCATATTTAGCACCTGTTCCATACAGAGGTAAACGCAATGAACCGGGCTATACTCGTTATGTAGTGGAAAAAATCGCAGAACTACGAGAAGTTCCATTTGAAGAAATTGCAAAGCAAACGACAAAGAATGCTCACCGTTTGTTCAGGTTAGACCAATGACAGAAAAGCTGAGAATTGAAGAAATTATTGTCGTTGAAGGAAAAGACGATACCAGACGCATTCAAGAAGTTGTTGATGCAGATACGATCGAAACGATTGGTTCAGCAATTAATGATGATATTTTAGAACAAATCGAACATGCCCAAGAGACTCGTGGTGTGATTATTTTTACCGATCCAGATTTTTCAGGTGAAAAAATTCGTAAAACAATCATGGAAGTGGTTCCTGATGCCAAGCATGCGTTTCTTTCACGAAGCTTGGCTGCGCCCAAAAAGCGCGGTTCAAGTTTAGGTGTAGAACATGCTAGCGATGCAGCGATTTTAGAAGCATTAGAAAAAATTGTGACCCCAATCAATGAGACGGATGATTACCAAGAAATTCCTAGACAAACCTTGATAGAATATGGTTTAATAGCGGGAGCTCATGCAAAAGAACGTCGAGAAAAGTTAGGCGATGAATTACGCATCGGCTATACAAATAGCAAACAATTAACCAAACGCTTAAAAATGTTCCGCATTACAGAAACAGAACTAGTAGAAGTAATGAATAGCTTAAATGAATCACCTAAAGACAAATCGGAGGAATCAATTTGACAGAATATAAAGAAATAGCCACCCCTTCAAGAACCAAAGAAATATTGAAGAAACACGGCTTTTCATTCAAAAAAAGTTTAGGACAAAACTTTTTAACAGAACCTAATATTTTACGCAAAATCGTTGAAACTGCTGGAATCGATACCCAAACAAATGTGGTAGAAGTAGGTCCTGGTATTGGCGCTTTAACTGAACAGTTGGCTAAGAATGCGGCGCAAGTTTTAGCATTTGAAATCGATGACCGCTTGATTCCTGTTTTAGAAGATACGATGAGCCCATATAAAAACGTCACAGTTGTCCATAATGATGTGTTAAAAGCAGATTTAGTGGGTACAACAAATGAAGTTTTCGAGCAAGATCTTCCAATCAAGGTCGTTGCAAATTTACCTTATTACATCACCACACCAATCATGATGCACTTTTTAGAATCTGATTTAGACGTACAAGAAATGATCGTTATGATGCAAAGAGAGGTCGCGGATCGTATCTCGGCAAAACCTTCAACCAAAGCATACGGATCACTGTCGATTGCTGTACAGTATTTTATGGAAGCAAGTGTCGCATTTATTGTCCCAAAAACTGTTTTTATTCCTCAGCCTAATGTTGACTCTGCAATCATCAAGTTGACTAAACGAGACAAACCAGCAGTTGAAGTTACAGATGAAAAAGAGTTCTTTAAATTGACAAAAGCATCATTCCAATTACGCCGTAAAACATTATGGAATAATTTGATTCATTTTTACGGTAAAGATGAAGAAACAAAAGCTTGGTTGACAGCAAGTTTAGCAGAGGCTGAAATTGATCCTACACGCCGTGGCGAAACGTTGTCATTAGAAGAGTTTGGACGTTTAAGCAATACATTGGAAAAAAATCGGTTAAGCTTTTTAGCATCTAAGTAACATAGAGCAGTATAAATTTAGCTAAAAGCGGGTGGAGCAAATAGGATGAATTTGCTTTCCTGCTTTTTAGTGTATCCATTTCAAAAGAAGGATTGATAAGGAGTTCCTCAAAATGAGTAGAAAAAAATATTTATTGCGACTTTATGTATAATAATTGAAATGAGTTATTGACTTTTCCAAAATAACAAGCATAATTATATATAGAAAGCGCTTTCTCGTGAAGGAGTGATTAGTTGGAAAAAAGTGAAACTAGACATATTCGTTGGATGTTGATAGCTATTTTTCTTGGATACACATGTATTTATGTAGATAAAACGACAATTGGCATGTCGCTGGTTACAATTGCAAATGATTTAGGCTTTGAACCGCAACAAAAAGGGCTCATACTTAGTGCTTTTTTTCTAGGTTATACGATTTTTCAAATTCCGTTTGGGTACTTGTCTAATAAAATCGGAACACGAAAGATGATGATTATTTCTGTTTTTTTAGTGGGGATTTTCCTTTTTCTATTTGGCTTTGGTTTTTCTTTATTATACTTGATTTTCATTCGCTTTATGACAGGGTCGTTTGCTCATTCGGGTTATCCGTCATCTGTCAGTACGTTTATTTCTCAAGAATTACCCATAGAAAAACGGGGACCAGCGCAATCTACGATGATCGCTTCTTCTGGTTTTGCTGCGATTGTCGGACCGTTGTTGATTGCTCCATTGTTGTTGCAAGTCGGTTGGCATAAAACGTATTATTTTTTAGGTGCCGCAGTGATGCTTGTAGCTGTTATGATGTATTTTGTGATTCCAAAAGAATTTGGTGGAGTAAAAGAGCATTTAAAAAAGAATAATAGTATTTCATTTCGTGAAGTTTTGAAAGATAAAAATGTCTGGATTTTGATTTTTGCGGCATTTTTTATTAATGCTGCAATATATGGAATTAATGGCTGGATGGCAACGTACCTTGTGGAAGCTCATGGACTTGCGTTGACCCAAACTGCATATGTTACTGCAATTATTGGTTTTTTTACAATGATGGCGGCAATGTTTGGAGGGCTCATGGTCAATAAATTTTTTGTCGGCAAAGAGAAAAAAGTGATTTTTGCTGCCACGATTGGAGGAGGTTTTTTTGCTATTTTGATTTCAGTTGTAGGAACATTTTTACTAAGCATGATTTTTTTAGCTTTAGCTGTGGCTTGTTCTAGTTTGGCTTTTGCTACACTTATGAGTCTACCGGTGAAAATATTTCCTTCAGATGAAGTTTCAGCAAAATATGCCACAATTAATGCGATTGGTGTATCTGGCGGATTTGTAGCGCCAACGATTATTGGTGCACTGGTTCAATTATCAGATGGAAACTTCTTCAGCTCTTTCTTGTTTATAGGGATTTCATACGTTATTTCTGGGGCAATTACACTGCTGATCAAAAAAACAAATAAAGATAAATCCAATTTTTGAAAAATTTAAAGGGATGTGAGAAAATGTGTACGGGCATTACGATTACTTCAAAGGAAGGAAATAGTTATTGGGGACGAACGCAGGAGTTTAATGTAGAACTAGCGTATGACGGAGCTATTATTCCAAGAAACTATGATTTGGCTGTTTCTTTAGATCGTTTTAAAACCCGTTATGCGGTAATGGGAGTAGCTGTCGGAGGCAACCCATTATTAGTGGATGGTGTGAATGAAAAAGGCTTGATGGGCGGTTCTTTTTACTTTGGCAATTATAATCGTTATATTGAAGCAGAGCAGATTCGTGCTATGGACAAATTACCATTAGCAGGTGCTGAATTTGTGACGTACGCATTAACGAATTATGCTACCGTTGAAGAGCTTAAAGAGCGAGTAAATCAAGATACAGCGATAGCCATCGTGGATAACTTTTTTGGGATACCACAACATTATGTATTTCAAGATGAATCTGGATGTTCAGTAGTTGTTGAACCCTCTGTTGATGGAGAATATGAGATTTATGACAATCCTGTAGGTGTTTTTACCAATAGCCCTAAATTTGATTGGCATTTAACTAATCTTCAAAATTATGTGGGACTTAGTGATCAGATAGCACCAGATATTCAGTTGGAAGATCTGCATGTTTTTTCAAACGGAAAAGGCTCAGGTTTACGGGGAATTCCGGGAGATTTTACACCGCAATCACGATTTGTTCGAGCTACCTATTTAAAACACTTTTCAGAATCGGTCAGTGATGATTTAGCAGTTGAACAAATTTTTCATATTCTAAACAGTTTTGATATCCCTAAAGGTGTTGTTAAAGTTAGCAATGATAAAGATATACAGTATACACAATATACCAGCGCCTACGACAGCAAAGAAAAAGTAATGTATATTCATTTATATGAGAATCGTATGATTCAAAGACTAGCATTAAGCGAAGGCGTACTGGATAGTTCTGCACCTCAATATTTTGATTTAAAAAAAGAACAACACTATTATTCAATAACTAAAAAAGACTAAGTATCGCAGACATATAAAATTAGATTAGATGAAAGAAAATTACGGGAGAGACTAGTCATAGCACCGAAGGAATAAATAATCAAGTGACGCAAACGATTGATTATGAAGATCTCAGGTACAAAGGACCGTAATTGGACATCACTCTGGAAAGCGAAAGCACCGAAGGAGCAACTCTTCAAATCGAAGACGAATCTCTCAGGTTTTGTACAGAGGAGCAGGCATTTTTTTCAGATGCCCGCTCCTCTGTTTTTATATACTTTTATGACTTGGAGGGGTCATTAAAAAATTACTAAAAACAGATTCAAAAATACGAAGAAGCAAAGGAGTAAAAAAGATGGATTTAAAAACACCTATATACGATGCACATCTTTTAGCAAACGGGAAAATGGTTTCGTTTGCTGGATACACTCTGCCTGTCCAATACAAAGATAGCGGTGTGATCAAAGAACATTTAGCTGTTCGGAATCAAGTAGGATTATTCGATGTTTCCCATATGGGTGAAGTCGTATATGAAGGAAAAGATGCCTTGGCGAATTTGCAGTATTTGTTAACAAATGATTTTAGTAATTTAGAAATAGGTCGCGTCAGATACACGTTAATGTGTAATGAAAATGGCGGTGTGATTGATGATTTATTAGTGTATAAATGTGATGAGGAAAAATATTTATTAGTGATCAATGCAGCAAATAAAGAAAAAGATATTGCGTGGATGAAACAGCATTTATTCGGTGAAGTTGAATGTATAGATCAGTCAGATGACTTTGCTCAACTTGCCTTACAAGGTTCACATGCAAAAGAAATTATTGAAAGATTGACTCCAGCAGCAGAAATACCTAAAAAATATTATAGTTTCACGGAAGAGGCGAATGTTGGCGGCGTAACTTGTATTTTATCACGTACGGGTTATACAGGAGAATTTGGGTATGAATTGTACTGTAAGGCTGAAGATGGTATCAAATTATGGAATATCTTATTGGAAACAGGCAAAGAATACGGCATCATTCCTTGTGGCTTAGGTGCTCGTGATACGTTACGTTTAGAAGCAGGAATGCCGCTTTATGGACATGAAATGAATGAAGAGATCACACCTTTTGAAACAGATTTAGCTTTTGCTGTCAAAATGAAAAAAGCAGATTTTATAGGTAAAAAAGCACTTGATGACAAAGGCGAACCACAAATCACTCGGATCGGCTTAGAATTGACCGAACGAGGAATTGTTCGTGAAGGCGCGGATGTTTATTTGAATGGAAGAAAAATTGGACAAACAACCTCAGGCACAATGTGTCCTTTTATAAATAAAGCTTGTGCGATGGCATTAGTTGAGAAGGGCTTTGTAGAAATTGGTTCACCTGTTGAAGTAGAAGTCAGGGGCAAGAAAATTGCAGCTGAAGTCGTAGCATTACCATTTATAAAAAAATAATTTGAAAAAGGGGATATTTATTATGGCAAACGCAGAAGAAATGAAATTTTCAAAATCACATGAGTGGGTACTTTTTGATGGGGACAAAGTGAAAATAGGATTGTCTGATTACGCGCAGGATCAGCTAGGTGATATTGTTTTTATCGATCTTCCAGATGAAGGTGATGAAGTCACAAAAGGAGAATCATTCGCTGATATTGAATCTGTTAAAGCCGTTTCAGAAGCGTATTCTCCAATAACTGGTACCGTTTCTGCAATCAACGAAGAACTGATGGACAGTCCAGAGTTGATCAATTCAGCACCTTTGGATTCATGGTTAATCGAAGTGGAGAACGTTGAAGAAACTGAAGAGCTACTAACAGCTGCCGAATATAAGACATTCTGCGAAGAATCTGAGGAGGCGTAATGAATGGGAAATTATCTTGGCTCTACAGAACAACAACAACAACAAATGCTTGAAACAATTGGTCTAAAAAATATGAGTGAGCTCTACCAAGATATCCCCAAAGAAATGCTGGTGGAAAAACTTGATATCCCAGCTGGAAAATCAGAGTTTGAGGTTCGGCGTATTTTGGAAAATATGGGCAAGAAAAATAAAGTATTCTCAACTATTTTTCGTGGTGCTGGTGCATACAATCATTATATTCCTGCGATTGTTAAGCAAATTTCAGCAAAAGAAGAGTTCATGACATCTTATACACCTTATCAGCCTGAGATCAGTCAAGGCTTGCTGCAGTCTATTTTTGAATATCAAACCATGATTTGTGAAATAACTGGAATGGATGCAACGAATGCTTCTGTTTATGACGGAGCAACGGCCACAGCTGAAGCAATCAATATGTGTTTAGAGAAAAAACGTTTGAAAGTCTTGATTTCGGAGACCACAAACCCGATGACGATTCAGACGGCGTTAACATATTTTAGTTCTAGAGATATTGAATTTGTGAGGATTCCAGAAAAAAATGGGCTGACTGATTTGTCTGTTTTAAGAGAACAGTTGGATGATACAAGTGCTTGTTTTATTGTTCAACAACCAAATTATTATGGTGGAATTGAAAACGTTGAAGCCATGGCAGAATTGGTTCATGAGGCTAAAGCTAAATTTATTATGAATGTAAATCCCGTGGCAAGTACAGTTTTACAGACTGCTGGGGAAGTCAATGCAGATATTGCTGTTGGAGATTCACAGCCATTTGGCTTACCGTTGGCTTTTGGTGGTCCTTATATTGGTTTTATTGCGACTAAAGAGAAGATGATTCGTAAATTACCTGGGCGTATTGCTGGTGAAACAGTAGATGAAGCTGGCAATCGAGCGTTTGTTTTGACCTTGCAAGCACGTGAGCAACATATTCGTAGAGAGAAAGCAGCATCGAATATTTGTTCCAATCAAGCTTTATGTGCGTTAACGAATGCAGCTTATATGAGTACGATGGGTGCTAGAGGTATTCAAGAAGTGGCTGGGCAATGTTATAGTAAAGCTCATTACTTAGCAGATCAATTAGGTCTAATACAAGGTGTTGAACGAACCAATGACAGTCCTTTTTTCCATGAGTTTACAATGACTTTTCCTGTAGCAGATACCGTTATACTATCCAAATTAGAAGAACACGATATTCTTGGCGGTTATCCGACTGATCAAGGGCTATTATGGTGTGTAACGGAAATGAACACGAAAGAGCAAATGGATGAGGTTGTATCATTGGTAAAGGAGGCGTGTAATCAATGAAATTGATTTTTGAACGCAGTGCGGAAGGCTACTATAATGAAATGATTTCCCCTTGTGATGTGCCGACTATTGCACTTCCAGATGAAATGAAACGTAAAAAAACACTACATTTACCATCACTGCCTCAACCGGAAATCAGCCGCCATTATACAGAACTAGCAAATGCTACTTTTGGGATCAACGATGGTTTTTATCCGTTAGGCTCATGTACAATGAAATACAATCCTAAAATCAACGATGAAATGGCTACCTATCCAGCTTTTGCATCTATTCATCCTTTACAGCCGGAACATACTGTTCAAGGCTCATTAGAAGTCTTTACCATGGCGGAAAGTCTACTAAAAGAAATCACTGGCATGAATGCGATTACTTTTCAACCCGCAGCAGGTGCACATGGTGAGTTTACGAGTTTATTGATGATCAAAGCCTATCATGAAAGAAATGGCCAGCCACAAAGAAATAAAATTATTGTACCAGACTCGGCTCACGGAACAAATCCTGCTAGTGTGGCAATGACTGGTATGACCACCGTCAATATTCCTTCTGATAAATACGGCTGTGTTGATATTGAAGCGTTGAAAGAAGCTGTGGGTGAAGATACGGCTGGGTTGATGCTGACTAATCCAAATACAGCAGGTATTTTTGATAAGAATATTTTAGAAATCACGAAGATTGTTCATGATGCTGGTGGGCTGAATTACTATGATGGAGCGAATTTGAATGCCATTATGGGTGTTGCTCGACCGGGTGATATGGGCTTTGATATTATTCATTTGAATTTGCATAAAACTTTTTCCACACCCCATGGCGGTGGCGGTCCAGGTTCAGGTGCTGTTGGGTGTAAAGCGATATTAAAACCTTTCCTACCTAATTATTATCCAGTAAAAAATGGAGATAAAATCACATTTACAGAACCAGAACATTCAATTGGAATGGTCAAAGGATTCTATGGCCAATTTTCAGTATTTTTACGTGCGTTGACTTATATATTATTTTTAGGATCAGAAGGAATTTCTTCAGCTTCTAAAGGTGCGGTATTGAACGCCAATTATATGCTTCATGAATTAAAAGATATCTTTGAAGTACCGTATGGCGAGACGTGTATGCATGAATTTGTTATCAGCTTGGATAAATTGAAAAAAGAAACAGGGATCACGGCTTTAGATATGGCTAAAGGGATTTTGGATTATAAGATGTATCCGCCGACAATGTATTTCCCTTTGACGGTGCCGGAAGCGCTAATGATAGAGCCGCCTGAAACTGAGTCAAAAGAACGAATGGATGACGCGATCAAGGTTTATCGTAAGCTATATGAAGCTGCCCATAAAAATCCAGAAGCATTTCACGAATATCCGCTGCATGCTCAAATCCATCGAGTGGACGAAGTTAGAGCAGCGAGACATCCAATCGTTCGTTATGATTTTAAGACGGAGTGAAAAGAGGAGTTGAAAAGGTGAGGTATGATCTAATTGTAATTGGTGCAGGTCCTGGCGGTTATGTGGCAGCAATCAAAGCTGCCCAGCTGGGAATGAAAGTAGCTATAGTTGAAAGTGATCGTGTTGGCGGTACTTGTTTAAATCGAGGCTGTATTCCAACGAAAGCTTTGTTACACTCTGCTGAAATTGTTCATGAGGCAAGAAATGCTGGCAAAAACGGCATTCATATCAGTGATATTCGGATCGATATGGATGAAATCTATGCCCATAAAAACCAAGTAGTCGATAATCTGGTTCAGGGAATTGAAAGCTTAGTTAAGGCAAATAACATTGAATTGATTAGTGGAAAAGCTAAAATCATAAGCGCTGATTCAGTGGATGTTGCAGGCGTAATATATAAAGCCGCAAAAATACTGATTGCAACAGGTTCAAAACCTGCATTTCCACCAATTCCTGGTAGTGATTTGTCAGGTGTATTGACAAGTAATGAGCTTTTAGCACAGCCAAATAATTATAAGCAATTGACGATTATTGGCGGTGGTGTGATCGGTGTAGAATTTGCAACTATTTTTAATGCATTGGGCTGTGAAGTAACGATTATCGAAACGGCGGATACCTTACTTCCCAATTTTGACAGTGAGATTTCCAAAAAATTAGCAATGGTTTTGAAAAAACAAGGAATCAAAATAGCGACCAAATCGATTGTTACCAGCATTACCAAAGAACAACAGTTGACCTGTAACTATACTATTAAAGGGAAAGAAAGCTCAGTCACAAGTGATGCTGTTTTGATTGCTACAGGTCGAAAATCGAGTTTTGAGGGAATATTTGCACCTAACTTAAATATAACAATAGAAAACCAAAGCATCTGGGTAGATGACACATTTGAAACATCGATCAAAGGAATTTATGCTATTGGAGATGTCGTAAGTCGTGGAGAACAACTGGCGCATGTTGCTTCGGCGCAAGGTGTAAATGCTGTTTTGGCAATGAATCAGCAATCACCAGAGTATGACTTAAATAATAGCCCATCTTGTATTTATACAACACCCGAAATTGCCTCTGTTGGCATTACAGAAGCTGAGGCAAAAGATCAAGGAATCTCAGTGAAAATCGGTAAATATACTATGGCTGGAAATGGAAAAACAATGATTGCAGGGACTTCGTTAGGATTTATCAAAGTTGTTGCTGAGGAAAATAATAACAAAATTATTGGTGCTCAGTTAATGTGTGATCGAGCAACTGATATGATCAGTGAATTTACAACTGCGATCGTTAACGGTTTAAAGATTGATGAAGTGACTGCAATTATCCATCCACATCCAACGTATAATGAAGGCGTGGGAGAGGCTTACGAAAATCTCCAAGGCTTGGGCATCCACACAATACCGAAAAAATAACAGAAACATGGCAAATAATCTGAAATGTTTGGTACTATAATAAGAGAAGCTTCTTATCGTTAGCTTTGGTTGATTATTGGTTGATAAAAAATACGAATGCTCGATTTATTTTACAAAGCCATCAAAAGTCGCTTAGTTTTAAAAGAAGAGGAGAAAAAATAATGCTGACAGAAAAACAAAAAGGATTTGCCGATAGCTTAGAAGAAGAACTGATTCAAATTAGAAGACATCTTCATCAGAATCCAGAGATTGGAATGGAGTTGCCGAATACGGTTGCTTTTGTAAAAGAAAAACTCACAGAATATGGCTACGATCCCCAACCTTGTGGAAAATCTGGTGTCACAGCATTAGCTGGTAAAAAGAGTGGGAAAACATTTTTATTACGTGGCGATATGGATGCATTGCCGATTCGAGAATTAACTGATTTACCATTTAAATCTGAAAATGGTTATATGCATGCTTGCGGACATGACATGCACACAACAATGATGTTGGGAGCGGCTAAACTATTAAAAGAATTTGAAGATGAATTAGAAGGGCAAGTAAAATTACTATTTCAACCAGGTGAAGAAATTCTTTCAGGTTCAAAAGATTGCATCGAAAATCAGGTATTAGAGAATCCTAAAGTAGATGCAGGGATGATGATTCATGTTTTTCCTTTTAAAGGACTTAAAGCTGGACAAATCATGCCGACACCCGCAGGAACGTTTATGGCCAGTGCGGATTGGTTTGAGATCAATATCAAAGGACGAGGCGGACATGGCTCTCAACCAGAGACATCGATCGATCCAATCAATGTAGCGGTCCATATTTATACAGCTTTACAAGAACTTTCAGCTAGAGAGATTGGCTCGGAAGAACGTTTTGTTTTAACTATCGGTGAATTTACTGGAGGAACTCCAGGCGCTTCAAATATTATTCCCGAAACAACAGTGATGAAAGGAACCTTGCGGACATTAAAAGAAGAGGTACGCACGCAAGTTAAAGAACGCATGACAGCAATGGCTGAAAATATTGCCAAGGCCTTTCGCGCAGAAGCAGAAGTCGTTTTCACGAATGGCTGTACTACGAATGTGAATGATCCAGACTTGACAGCATTTACTAAAAAATCATTAACAGAGACTTTTGGAGCTGATCGAATCGTTGCGATTCCTACATCAACGCCACTTATGGGCAGTGAGGATTTTGGCGAAATCAGTCAATTGATTCCAACGACAACTGTTCTTTTGGTTGCATCAGAAGAAAATATCAATCTGCATAATCCAGCGATTGTTTTTGATGAATCTGCCTTGGTAGAAGGTGTAAAAGTGTATACAGATACAGCGATGTCTTGGTTGAAAAAAGGCTGACATTATTAAAGATATGGTGAAACGGAGGGGAAAATGTGGTCAAATCAGATATTGAAATTGCGCAAGAAGCAACGATGCTGCCAGTCACCAAAGTGGCAGAAAAAATCGGATTGAATGAAGATCAATTTGAATTATATGGAAAATATAAAGCAAAAATTGAAGTTGAAAAAATTAAAGCAGATAAAAATGGGAAAGTCATTTTGGTCACAGCAATTACGCCAACGCCAGCTGGTGAAGGGAAAACAACAACTGTTGTTGGCTTAGGGGATGCTTTAAATCGAATCGGAAAAGATACGATCATCGCTTTAAGAGAGCCTTCTTTAGGGCCAGTTTTTGGGATCAAAGGAGGAGCGGCAGGCGGCGGCTATGCTCAAGTTGTGCCTATGGAAGATATCAATCTGCATTTTACAGGGGATTTTCATGCCATTGGGGCGGCAAATAATTTGTTAGCAGCAATTATTGATAACCATATTTTTCAAGGGAATGAGCTAGGCATCGATAATCGCCGAATCACTTGGAAAAGAGCGGTGGATATGAATGATCGTCAATTAAGACATATCGTTGATGGTCTAGGTGCTAGGGTCAATGGTGTCCCTAGAGAAGATGGATTTGAAATCACAGTTGCCTCAGAAATCATGGCAATTTTATGTTTATCCAATGATATCGAAGACCTAAAAGAAAAACTAGCCAATATCATTATCGGCTATACTTATGACAATCAGCCAGTTACAGCCAGAGATTTAAATGCACAAGGTGCAATGACTGCTTTGTTGAAAGATGCGATCAAACCTAATTTAGTTCAAACACTAGAAAATAATCCAGCGTTGATTCATGGCGGACCGTTTGCAAATATTGCTCACGGCTGTAACAGTGTAATCGCAACGAATACAGCTAAAAAATTAGCAGATTATGTCGTGACAGAAGGTGGGTTTGGTGCCGATTTAGGAGCAGAAAAATTTATTGATATCAAATGTCGAAAATCTGGTATTCGTCCTTCAGCAGTTGTAGTAGTTGCAACTGTTCGCGCGTTAAAAATGCATGGCGGTATACCGAAAGATCAGCTAGGTGTTGAAAATGTAGCTGCTTTAACAAAAGGCTTACCGAATCTATTAAAACATATCGAAAACACAACGACTGTTTTTGGCTTACCAACGGTTGTTGCAATCAATAAGTTTCCTACAGATACAGATGCAGAACTTGAGCTGGTAAAAAAAGAATGTGAAAAACGCAATGTAAATGTGGTTCTTTCAGACGTTTGGGCGCATGGTGGTGCTGGCGGTGAAGAATTAGCCAGAGAAGTTGTTCGTCTATCAGAGCAGGAAAATCATTTTTCATTTGCTTATCCAGATGAATTGTCGATCAAAGAAAAAATTAGTGCAATCGTAGAGAAAGTTTACGGTGGGAATGCTGTTCGCTATGAACCGATTGCTGAAAGAGAAATCGCTAAATTGGAAAAACTTGGATTTGGTCATTTACCGATTTGTATGGCTAAGACGCAATATTCATTTTCAGATGATCAAACAAAATTGGGAAGACCAACTGACTTTACGATAACCATCAGTAATATTAAAATATCAGCAGGTGCAGGATTTATTGTGGCTTACACAGGAACCGTGATGACGATGCCTGGACTACCGAAAAAAGCCGCTTACGAAAAAATCGATGTTGATTCTGATGGGAAGATCGTTGGTTTATTCTAAGTTGAAGAGTACAGTAGACGAATAAGAAATACCTCAATGATTCTAATGATCGAATCGTTGAGGTGTTTTTAGGTTAAAATAAATCTATATGTGTCTTGACACCTTTCGTTTTTTCTCGTAAAATAAACAATACCAGATATGTCAAGACACGTCGGAGGAGAAAATGAAAAAGAATTCAGTCAGACATTTAACGATTGCCGCTTTATTGGTTGCGATGGGGATTATTATTCCCATGGTGATGCCGAGAATCACCATAGGACCAGCTTCTTTTACTTTAGCTAGTCATGTACCATTATTTCTAGCGATGTTTTTTTCGCCAGGTGTAGCGGTTGCGGTAAGTTTAGGAACAGGATTTGGTTTTTTCTTATCAGCGACACCAATTATTGCTTTAAGAGCACTTTCTCATTTGTTATTCGCAGTAATAGGTGCACGTTATTTGCAGAAGCATCCTACAATTGTTTTATCTAAAAATAAAGTTGTTTTCTTCAATGGGCGATTTCAGCTATTCAATTTAATGATCGGCTTAATACATTCTGCTGCAGAATTAGCTGTAGTAAGTGTTTTTTATACAATGGGGAATATGCCGGAAACTTATTATACACAAGGATATATATACTCGATCTTTTTATTGATGGGACTTGGCGGACTGATCCATAGCTTAATCGACTACAACATTGCTTATTTTGTGGCAAATGCATTAAGTAAACAATTTGATATTCCAGTATTTAGTCAAGCTAAAAAATTGGAACAAGTAAAGGTGGACAATCTTCCCCAAGAGATTGAACCACAACAATAAAAAATGAGCAGCGGACAAATTCGCTGCTCATTTTTTATTATCTAAGGTAATTTGATGACTTGTTCAGTTTCTGGATCGAAGAAGTGAGCTTTACTAATATTAAAAGCTAAATCAACCATTTCTTCAGGTTTATGGAAATCACGAGCATCCACTTTTGAAATAAATTCTGTGTCACCTAATTTTGTATAAAGCATTGTTTCAGCACCTAATAGTTCTGATACCACAACCTCAGAGCGGACGACAGCATCATTCATTGTATCTAAAGCAACTTGTTCACTGTGAATATCTTCAGGTCTAATACCAAAAATAACTGGTTTGCCTTCATAGCCTTTTTCAACTAATAATTTGTTTTTTCCTTCTGGAATTATTAATTCTAATCCATGTCCGTCACGAATGACTCCGTTGTTTAATGTAACGTTAAAGAAATTCATGGCAGGGGATCCGATAAAGCCTGCGACAAAGATATTATTCGGTGTATTGTAGACTTCTTTTGGTGACCCGATTTGTTGAATAAAGCCGTCTTTCATGATAACGATTCGGTCTGCCATAGTCATTGCTTCTGTTTGATCGTGAGTAACATAGATAGTTGTGGTTTCTAAACGACGATGTAATTTAGCAATTTCAGCACGCATAGCTACCCGTAATTTTGCATCTAAATTGGATAAAGGCTCATCCATCAAGAAGACTTTTGCGTCACGAACAATGGCCCGACCTAAAGCAACACGCTGGCGTTGTCCACCAGATAATGCGGCAGGTTTACGTTTTAAATATTCAGTCAATCCTAAAATTTCAGCAGCATTTTCTACCCGTTGTTTGATTTCAGCTTTGTCATATTTACGAAGTTTCAACCCAAAAGCCATGTTATCAAAAACAGTCATATGTGGGTAAAGGGCATAATTTTGGAAAACCATAGCAATGTCTCGGTCTTTTGGCGCAACATCATTCATTACTTTATCACCGATTGACAGTTCACCTTCTGTGATATCTTCCAAGCCTGCAATCATGCGTAGCGTTGTTGATTTACCGCAGCCAGAAGGACCTACAAAAACAATGAATTCACGGTCTGCAATTTCTAAGTTAAAATCTGTTACAGAATAGTTTTCTGCATTATCATATTTTTTATAGACATTTTTTAACGCCATTTCTACCATTGTCGTCACTCTTTTCTTTTTTATTATATTCATAGTATAAATGAAAGCGCTGTACACTCTCAACGGAAGGTTGCACAAGAAAAAATTCATTTTTTCGTCAAAGTGACAAATCCCAAACAATCCTTTGTCTTTATAGTAGAAGAGTTTGTTATAATAGGGAAAATAAGTGAATTGAGGGATCAACGATGAAAATTGCATTGATAGCGCATGATCGAAAAAAAGATTTAATGGTCAAATTGACCTTGGCATATCAACCGATATTAAAAGAGCATGAACTATTTGCTACAGGAACGACTGGTTTGAGAATTTCGGAAGCTACAGGTCTGCCAGTACATCGGTTTAAATCAGGACCTTTAGGCGGTGATCAGCAAATTGGAGCCATGATTTCAGAAGATAAGCTGGATATGGTGATTTTTTTACGAGATCCATTAGCAGCACAACCACATGAGCCTGATGTTACGGCATTGATTCGGTTGAGTGATGTTTACGAGATTCCTTTGGCGACCAATATTGGAACAGCTGAAATTTTATTGAGAGGATTGCAAGCAGGTTTTGTAGACTTTAGAAATGTAGTTCATGAATCAGACAATAAGCCCTTGTTTTTCTGATGAAATTTCGCCAAAATTCGTTGCAGCAACGTGGGGAATATGCTATATTTCCTTTAGGCTTAGGCCTAAATAAAACAGAGTAGGAAATAAAGCGTTAAGTGCTGAAAGGATGGGATGTTGCCTTTCGGACGAAGAATATATGAGAAAAGTGATCTAGCTGTATGAACTAGCTTCTCGGAAAAAAGATGAATAATGCTAGTGGTAAAAAGCGTCACAAATAGTATTCCCTATTTTTCAGTTGAAGCTGAATGAGTTCATTCCGCTTTTCAGTGATCTAGCTGCACGAACCATCTCTTTAGGAAAATAGATAAAGTATCAGTGAAACGAAAAGCGTTTCAATGCTACTTTCCTAATTTTCAAAAGAGATAAGCGGTTCGTTCCACTTTTCATTGATCTAGCTGCATGAAGCAGCCTTTGAGGAAAGTAGATAATCTTCACATGGAACAAAAGACGTTCCAAGTTCAGATTCCTAACTTTCTAAAAGGCTAAACGCTTCATTCCGCTTTTCTATATTCGCGGTTTTGTTTTCGCATTCGCTGCATATTTTGTGTAGCAGCTCTTAGAGGAGATGCTAGAAATGAAGAAAAGAAAAATTGATACACGGACCATTACGTTGATGAGTTTATTGATTGCGTTAATGGTGGTTTTTACACGATTTATTTCGTTTGAAACCCAATTTTTACGAATTAGTTTGACCTTTATTCCAGAATCATTGATGGGAATTCTTTTTGGGCCATTTTGGACAGGAATCGGTAGTGCCGTAGCGGATACAGTCGGTATGCTGTTATTTCCTAAAGGACCTTATTTCCCTGGATTTACGTTGAATGCGTTTATCTCTGGTGCGATTTATGGTTTCTTCTATTATAAGAAAGAATTAACTTGGAAAAGAGTAATTATGGCGACTTTATCAGTTACCTTGATTATTCACATGTTCCTAACCCCGTTATGGCTTGGTTTAATGTATGGTGTAAATATTTCCAATCTCGCTTGGTGGGCGCCTAGAATCGTGAAGAATATTCTGTTTTTCCCGATACAAGTAGTTGCTACCTATTATTTAGGGAATAAAGTTCCTTATAAGCAATTTTTGAATAGATCATTAACCAATTTTAAATAAAAAAAGACCTCAAACTTTCCTACATCCCAAGGAAGTTTGAGGCTTTTTGTTTCTTATACTTGATTTTTAAATTGAGCTTCATATAAGGCGTGATAATAACCATCTTTTTTCTGGATCAATTCATCATGACTCCCGATTTCTACCACAGAACCTTGTTCCATGACTAAAATTTTGTCTGCATTTTTGATCGTTGAAAGACGATGGGCAATCACAAAGCTTGTTCGTCCGTCCATCATTTGTAAAAAAGCATCTTGAATATTTTTTTCAGTCAAAGTATCAACAGAACTGGTTGCTTCATCTAAGATCAACATCGGGGGATTACTGATCATTGTTCTGGCGATCGTCATTAATTGCCGTTGCCCTTCAGAAATTTTGATCCCACTAGCACCGATCATTGTATCTAATCCTTTAGGCAAACGAGTTACAAAATCAAAAATATAAGCTTTTTTCATAGCTGTTTCGATTTGCTCATCCGTTGCTTCAGCGTTTCCATAAGTCAGATTATCACGAATAGTGCTGTCAAATAACCAAGTATCTTGCAAAACCATCCCAAAACTTTTACGTAAGCTATCTCTAGTGACTTGAGTAATCTTATGACCATCAATTGAAATTTGGCCGCCATCAACTTCATAAAAACGCATCAGTAAATTGACTAAGGTTGATTTACCAGCGCCTGTTTTCCCAACAATTGCGATTGTTTCACCAGGAGAGGCTGTCAAATTAAAGTCTTGGATCAATGGTTTTGTTGGTGTATAAGCAAAATCTACATGATCAAAAACAACTTTTCCTTCGACATTAGTTAAAACAAAGGCATGCTTTCCATCTGGTTTTTCTTCTGATTGGCTGATGATTTCAAAAGTACGATCTAATCCAGCTAGAGCTGTTTGGATTTGTGTAGTGATTCCTGACAACTCGATAAAAGGTTTAGAAAACTGGCTGGAGTAGATCGTGAAACTGGAAATCACGCCAATCGTAATAGCTGAATTACCGCTTAATAATAATAATCCGCCAACAAGACCAATCGATAAATAAGCTAAGTGGTCAATAAAGCGAGAAAGTGGATTTGTTAGAGACGATGAAAATTGAGCTTTTTGTCCTCGCACATACAATTGTTGATTCAATGCTTCAAAGTGTTGCTGAGAGACTTGCTCTTGTTGAAAAGCCTTAACGATTTTTTGATTACCAACCATTTCAGAAACATAGCCAGAAATTTCACCCACGATTTTTTGTTGAGCAGAAAAGTTTTTCTGAGACGATTTTGCAACGACCCAGTTGACTAGAAAAATGACTGGCGTTGAAATCAAAACGACAGCTGTGAGTATGGGACTAAGTTTAAGCATAAAGAAAAATGCGATGATCACCACAGATAGTCCAGAAAATAACTGGTTAAAAACAGCTGAGCAGGCAACCGAAATATTGTCCATATCATTAGTAAAACGACTAACGATATTTCCATGAGAAGTCTGGTCATAATAATTTAAAGGTAGGCGATTTAAATGTGCAAAGGCATCTTTTCTTAGTTCTGCAACGGAAAGATAAGACACACGATTTCCTAAGCGCTGGATCAGCCATTGACTGCCAACGGTAATGATCAAAATACCAGCTAACGTACTAAGGAGCTGCAGGAGACGTGAAAAATCAACGTGACCTTGTGCAACCATTGTATCAACAGATTTTCCCATGTAATAAGTCATCAAAACAGTTGTTAAACCGCTAAGAATACCAAGAAAAACGGCAGCAATCATTTCCTTAGGATAACGGAGTAAATAAGGCATGAAGCGATTAAATGAGTTGTTGGCAGTTTTTTTCGTCATCATGTTTAATCTTCCTCCTTTTGTGAAGCAACGATTTCTTGATAGGCTGTGGAATGTTGTAACAATTCTTCATGAGTACCCAGCCCAACTTGTTTGCCGCTAGATAAGACTAAAATTTGATCTGCCTGTTGAATCGAGCTGATCCGCTGAGAAATCAAAATCAAGGTTGTTTCAGTTAAATCTTGTTGTAGAGCTGTTCGTAAGTTTAGATCGGTTTGATAATCTAAGGCGCTTAAAGAATCATCTAGAATTAGTATATCTGGCTTACGAATCAACGCACGAGCAATCGTCAATCGTTGTTTTTGCCCGCCAGAAAAGTTTTTACCGCCTTCATATACAGGTGTATCTAAACCTTCACTTAGATTTTCGACGAAATCTTTACATTGAGCGGTTTCCAAAGCTTGCCAGCACTCTTCGTCAGTCGCACTAGTTTTGCCCCATTGAAGATTTTCTCTAATTGTACCAGTAAATAAAACCGCTGTTTGAGGTGTAATCGCAATTTTTTTGCGTAGTTTTTCTATAGACCAGTCACGCACATTGATACCATCGACAAAGAGATTGCCTTCGCTCGTATCATAAAAGCGCGGAATCAATTGAGTTAGTGTACTTTTTCCTCCACCAGTCGGTCCAGTGATTCCTAGAATTGAGTTTTTGGGGATCTTTAATGAAATATCTGTCAAAGCCAATCCTGCTGTCGGTTGATAACGGAATGATACATGATCGAACACGATTCCTTCTGATTGATTCTCAGAAGCTGTTTTATCGAGATCTGGTTGAATACTAGGAACGACAGAAAGTACTTCCTGAACTCTTGATGCAGAGGCTGAAGCGCGTGTAAAAATGATTACTAAATTTGAAACTACGATCAATGCAAGCAACATCTGATTCATGTAATTGATCAAAGCCAACACTTCACCTTGTTGTAATCCACCAATTTCGACTTTAATTCCACCAAGATAAAGCAAAGCCAAAATGCCAAGGTTCATTACTAAGGTGGTAGCAGGAGTCAGCAAGGCTGAAATATTAGAAACACGAATATAAATAGTAGAAAGATCATCCGTTACTTCATTGACATGCTTTTCTTCTGTTTGTTTTCTAGCAAATGCTCGGATGACCCGAACACCGCTTAGATTCTGACTAATTTGTCGGTTTAATAAATCTAGTTTTTCTTGAACTTTTTTATACATCGGCACGGTCGTTTTTATAATGAAATAAAGAATTAGACAAAAAATCGGTAACATGAGTAGAAAAATCAAACCCATTTGTACGTTGATATAAAAAGCCATAATAACTGAACCAATACTTAAAAAAGGTGCTCGAATCACGAGACGGATCAACATCGCCAATGCTAACTGTAATTGATTGATATCGTTTGTCATACGTGTGATCAATGTGTCGGTTCCAAAGCTGTTCAATTCAGCATGTGAAAGCTGATTGATTTTCTTCATCAGTTGATTTCTCAGCTCTGTTCCAAAACCTTGTGAAGCAATTGAAGAATAGTACTGGCAAATCAAAACACAAATTAGCCCAATAACTGACATTAGAAACATCCAACCAGCCATCTGGACAACATAAGACCAATCATTATTTCGAATACCTTGATCAACTAAACGAGCCATAAATAATGGCAAAACTAATTCAAAGCAAGCTTCTAAAAATTTAAAAAATGGACCAAGAATAATTTGCTTGCGATACTTCTTTGCATATTTCAGTAATTGGATCATAGGTTCCTCCTTGATTTAAAAATATAGCGGACTTGACCAGTTTCAACTTAAAAATAAATAAAATCAACTGAGACGATTTTTGCCTCATTCAATCTTCAGCATTTTTCCGAGAAGTCCGTAAAGTTAGATAGCACAAAAGCTAGAGTTGCTTCGTTCACTTCACTCTGTAATGTCTATAGCCAAACTTTCCTTCTATTGTATTGTATATCAATCCTTCATGAGAATAAAGTTGCTCGCATAAAATCATGATTATTTGTTACAATAACTAGTAAATACTATTTTAAAGGAGAAAAACTATGAATGAATTTATTAAAATCGTTTTATTATTTTTCATCTACTCATTTATCGGTTGGCTGTGGGAGACTGTTTATTGCTCATTAAAAGCTGGAAAATTTGTATACCGTGGTTTTTTAGTAGGACCTTATTGTCCAATTTATGGGTTCGGTATTTTAGGTGTTCTTTACTTTTTAGAACCACTTAGACAAAATATCATTGTCTTGTATTTATTATCAACAATTCTAGTAACTATTTTAGAATATCTAACTAGCTATGGATTGGAAAAGCTGTTTCATGCTTCTTGGTGGGATTATAAAGATGTACCGTTGAACATCAATGGCCGTGTTGCGTTGCCAGTATCTCTTTTTTGGGGTGTTGGTTGTGTGCTGATCGTGCGTGTGATACATCCCAAAGTGATGTTATTTGAAACTTTTTTAGCTGAGAAATTTGGCATGATTCTACCAATTATTTTATTAGTCATGATTATTAGCGATCTGATTTATACATTAGTCAACATGCAGTCATTCAAAAAGGTTACAACTCAAATCAGCACAGCTGTTGAAGAGCGGAAACAAGAATTGTCTACAGTTTTAAATGAAAAACGTGAGGAACTATCTGTAAATATTTCTGAGTTAAAAGAGTCTGTATCAGGAGAAATCAATGAGCGCAAGCAAGTAAAAAATGCAGAATTGACATCTTGGTTAGAAGAACTTAAAGACACACCAACAATCAAAAAAATAGTTACTCATATGAGTTATAACCAGAGACGTTGGATAAGAAATTATCCTAAATTAAAGCTTAAAAATGTGAAAAATCCTTCAGAAGTACAAGAAATTATCAATAAAAACAAAAAAAATACTAAGTAATATTAATAAAGTATAACAGGTTAATTCTGTGTGCTATAACATAACAGAAAGGCTGATACGATAGGGGAAAATCGAATTTTATGATAGTAAAATAAGTAGTATTTTCTTCCGTAATGTTACAGAAAAAAGGGTGTTTTCGCTAAAATGTAATAAATTGTAACGCTATTGAAATAATATAACCCTTATAGATTAGTATAATAGGTGGAGTTGGATTTAGTTAGGAAAGGTGTTGGATTCAGTGAAAGTAAAAAAATTGATACCATTTTTAGCTGCTATCATGCTAGCAAATGTTGCTCTCCCGATCGGTGCCGCAGCAGAGTCATTAGACGAACTGAAGCATAAAGAGGCACAAGCCGCACAAACAGGAGCATCACTTAGTGAAGATATCAATACAGCTTTGAATGATGTTAATGAAAAATACGCTGAAATTGAAAAACTTAAAGTGGATATTTCAAAAGCTGAAGAAACAATCAAGAACTCTGAAGCTGAAATTACAGTGACAGAACAAAGTATTGCACGCCGTAAAGAAGTTGTTGGAAATCGTATGAAAGATGTCCAGCTAAGTGGGGAACAGCGTACATGGCAAGTATTATTAGATGCTGAGAGTGTATCTGATTTCTTTAATAAAGCGTATGCGATGACCATTTTACAAAATGCAGAAAAAGAAAAAATCGATCGTCTATCTAAAGATAAAGAAAAATTGTCTGAACTTCAAGAAACTGTAAAAAACAAACAAGAAGAATTACAAACCAACGAATCAAAATTACAGAATGAAGCATCAGCAATGGATGAACAAGTTGTAACCTTAAAACAGCAATTATCTGATAATCAAGCTGCATTACAACAAATTGCGAGCGAAAAACAGACAGAAGAAAAACGTATCACTGATGAGAAGAAAGCCGCTGAAGCTAAAAAGCAACAAGAAGCAGCTGCCGAAGCTAAAAGAAAGACTGAGGCTACTGCCGCATCAAGCTCAAGCAGCAGCTCATCTTCAACTAGTGATTCAAGTAGCAGTTCAAGCTCAAGCAGTGAGGAACCGCCAGCTATTACTTCACCATCACAACCAGAAGAAATACCTAGTACTGGTGGAAATGCTGGTAACGGTAATGCAAATGGTCGAGTACTTTACATGCAATCAACAGCTTACTCTTGGAGAGAAGCTGGATCTGGATTCATTACAGCAACAGGAATCGATCTTCGTTCACAAAGTAATGTGATCGCAGTTGATCCAAGTGTGATTCCTTTGGGATCATTCGTTGAAGTAGAAGGATATGGATTTGCTGTCGCTGGGGATACTGGTGGTGCAATTAAAGGGAATATTATTGATGTGCATTTCCCATCAGTTGATCAATGTTTGACTTGGGGACGCAGAAATAATGTTAAAGTAACAATTCAATAAAAGAACTAAGGCACTCACTTGAGTGTCTTTTTTTGTAGATTAATAAGTAAGAATAATAGTGTTTAATAGCGATATCGTAGTATTATATCTTTATGAAATTAAGCAATTAAGGGTATTAGTAGAAATATTATAAGCTGAATTATTAAAACAAAATAAAAAACAAGTGAATGTAATGCGCTATCAAAGAATAAATGATACACTCAATACAGAAAGTGAGGAATAACAATGATTCGTTTTGCAACAAAAGAAGACGGAAAGGCTATTGCTCCGTTGATTCTAGTTATTTTAAAAGATATGGAATTACCTTTATTGGAAATCATTCCAGAAGAAACACTCTTAGCAGTCTTAGCTGAAGCTGTAGCTGATCCAACATACCGTTACGGTTATCAACGAGGTTTGGTTTATGAAGAAGATGGAGAAGTCGCTGGAATCGCCTTTGGATATCCAAATGAAGATGAACCGATAATTGATGAACCCTTAAAAAAAGTATTGCGCAAATACAATTTGGATGAAGAAATCAGAATATTTATTGATCCGGAAACTTTGCCGAATGAATGGTATTTAGATTCTATTTCGGTCGATGAAAAATATCGTGGCTCTGGAATTGGCTCTAAATTATTAGATGCTTTACCAAAAATGGCTAAAAGAGATGGCAAAGAAGTCATTGGATTGAGTGTAGACAAAGGGAATCCTAATGCTAAGAAACTGTATAGTCGTAAAGGATTTAAAGATGTTGCTGAAATGATGATCAGCGGACATTTATACGATCATATGCAGAAAAAAATCAGCGAATAATCCTCGCTGATTTTTTATTATTTTAGTTAACAAGTCGTGCCCCAACCAATATTTGGCTTCTGGTTCTGATTTTTCTTTTTATTATACAACCAATAATCCAACACAGCAGCTATACAAATACATAACGGCGCATCCTCATCATTTGTAACATTCAAACTAAAGTAATCACCAGAGAAAAGTGTTGCTTTGCTCATCTCCATAATTTTATGGTTGACTTGATAAATAGAGTAACGATGATTTCTAATATCACCTAAAACAGTCCAATGCAAGCGTTGGATATAATAAAAGTCAGCATTTAAATTCAATATTTTTCGTAATACACCAACTTTTTCAAAACCTTTGTAGAGTTCAAAACGTGAGCCAAAAGCAAATGAAGTTTGTCTAATACTGGCAACGAGTTCACCGCTCATTGTGTAAAGAGAGAGGGCATCACCTCTGGTTCCCCAGCGTCCGACAAGTAAGAAAAGAGACTTGCCATCTTCGTCTTTAACAATGGTTCTAGTAACATTACTTAATTGTTGTTCTTGAATAAAAAACTCAGACACCTATCTCACCTCATTTCTTCATTGCTTAGCGGCCTGAGTGATTATAAATCTTCTCTGATAGCTCGTAAAATTGCTTCACCAACACCATTTTCTAGATTAGTCGATGTAACATATTTAGCATGATCTTTGACTTCCAACTCGGCATTTCCCATAGCAAAGCTAACATCAGCCCATTGGAGCATACTAACGTCATTAAAATTATCACCAATCGTCATGACTTCTTTCTCAGAAATTCCGCGATCTTTTGCAACATGGGCAACAGCGATTCCTTTTTGAGCGTTTTTATGGTTGATTTCAATATTATTTTGAGCAGATGAAGTCACGACTAAATCTGCTAATTGTCTGATTTGAGTACTTGCAGGAGCTAATGCTTTTGGACCGTCCATACTGAAGCCAATGATTTTTAAGACTTCGATATCGTTTTGTTTGATTAAAGAGCGCATATCTTCTATATAAGTGATATCTAGTAAAGACAAATGAGCAGAAGCCATTGCAATAGCAACTTTATACGTCAAATGTGGCATAGTTGTTGCGATGTGTGCAGCAAAGTTCTCGATTCTTTTCTCTTGTCTTTCAGAATAAATTCCTTTGTTAGTTGAGACTTCAAAATAAATATCGCGAGCATCTAAAATATCTAAAATTTCTGCAGTTGTTTCTTTATCGATACCTGCGGTGAAAAGTGAATTACCCGCTTTGTCAAATACTTTAGCCCCATTTAAAGTAATCATCGCACACTCGATGCCTGCTTCTTCCAAAGCGGGTTTAGCTTCTGTATAAGCTCTTCCAGTAGCGACCATAAATTCAATTCCAAGACGTTCTGCCTCTCTGATAGCAGAAGCATTGTCTTTTGAAATACCCATTTTTGAATCCAGTAAAGTTCCATCCATATCTGAAGCAATTAATTTAATCATAAAATTTTCTACTCCTCGTTTATTTAACTTATCTATAGTTTACCATGTTTTTTCCGTTTCAGTGCAGAAAAATTCTCTTGTCACTTCATTAAAAATCCGATATGCTAAAAGTGTAAAAAAAAGCTGTCAGAATAAAAGCTATTAATTATTAATACCTAAAAAAAGAATCAAATGAAGGAGGGCGACTAATGAAAGCAATTATTCATAATAGTTGGCAGGAAGTTTTAGAGGAAGAATTTACAAAAGAGTATTATTTACATTTAAGAGAATTTTTAAAAAAGGAGTATAGCGAGCAAACCATTTACCCAGATATGTATCATATTTATTCTGCATTAGAATTAACTCCTTATGAAGATGTCAAAGTCGTGATATTAGGACAAGATCCTTATCATGGGCCTAATCAAGCTCATGGGTTGAGTTTTTCTGTGCAGCCAGGTGTGAGAACACCGCCGTCTTTGATGAACATTTACAAAGAACTTCAAGCTGATTTAGGGTATTCACCAGTTTCACACGGTTTTTTAGAGAGCTGGGCAAAACAAGGCGTTCTTTTATTAAACACTGTTTTAACTGTTCGTAACGGACAAGCTTATTCTCATCGTGGTCAAGGGTGGGAAAACTTAACTGATGCGGTTATTAAAAAACTGAACGAACGTGAAAAGCCAATTGTATTTATTCTATGGGGCAAACCAGCGCAAGAAAAAATCAAAATGATCGATACGAGCAAACATATTATTATTAAATCCCCACACCCAAGTCCTTTAGCTGCTCATCGTGGTTTTTTTGGATCGAAGCCATTCTCAAAAACGAACCAAGCTTTGGAACAATTGGGAGAGACGCCAATCAACTGGCAGTTACCTGATACAGTGTAATAAAACAGGACGTTCTGTTATAGTGCAGTGGGGCAAGTTTGTGAAAAGAATATCAGAATCAGCATTTTTTACACTAATACAGCTAGAAATAACTGTTATTTTCTTGAAGAATGGTGTATGATAAGTTTGTATAAATAATCAGTTGGAGGGTATATCGTGGAATTATTCGATAGCTTAAAATTTAAAGTCATTCGCCGTAACATCAAAATTGTTTTCCCAGAAGCAACAGATCCTCGTATTTTAGGGGCTGCAGCTCGCTTGAAAGCAGAAGAATTAATGGAACCAATCTTGATTGGTAAACAAGAAGCTATTGTGGAAGCAGCTCATGCTCGCGGAATCAAAGCATCTAACTTTACGATCATCGATCCTGACAATTATGACGGATGGGAAGACATGGTTGCTGCGTTTGTTGAACGACGCAATGGAAAAGTTACAGATGAAGATGCACGTAAGATTTTAAAAGATGTAAACTACTTTGGTACAATGCTTACTTACATGGGCCTTGCTGATGGTATGGTCAGTGGTGCGATCCATTCAACTGGAGACACTGTTCGTCCAGCTTTACAAATCATCAAAACAAAACCAGGTGTTAGCCGTACCAGTGGTGCAATGATCATGGTTCGTGGTCGCGACCAAGAAAAATATATCTTTGCAGATTGCGCAATCAATGTAAACCCAACAGCGCAAGAATTAGCTGAGATTGCAGTCGATAGTGCCAAAACGGCTGAATTGTTCGACATCGATCCAAAAGTTGCGATGATGAGCTTTTCAACAAAAGGTTCTGCGAAAGCACCTGAAGTTGATAAAGTCGTTGAAGCAACAAAAATCGCTAAAAGCTTAGCGCCTGAACTTGAAATCGATGGTGAATTACAATTTGATGCTTCATATGTTGCATCAGTTGCGCAATTGAAAGCACCCAATTCACCTGTAGCTGGACAAGCAACAGTCTTTGTTTTCCCAGAATTACAATCAGGAAATATTGGCTACAAAATTGCACAACGTTTAGGTAACTTTGAAGCGATTGGTCCAATCTTACAAGGATTGAACAAACCAGTATCTGATTTATCTCGTGGAGCAAATGAAGAAGATATCTACAAATTATCTATTATTACTGCTGCACAAACATTGATGAACTAATTACGAGTACTAGGAAATCAAAACAAAGCGATTAGCGTTTTGTTTTGATTCTCTAGTTTTTTTTTCAATAATTCGGTATACTACACTACATAGAAAGTTTAAACAAATGGGTAGGTGAACAAATGGAGATACTAATTAACGATCCAAGTGAAACAGAAGCTATAGCTAAGATCATTGGTTCTGTCGCAATGCCAGGTGACACGATCATTCTCTCTGGTGATTTAGGTGCAGGTAAAACCACGATGACTAAGGGAATTGCTTTAGGTTTAGGAATCGATCAAATGATCAAAAGTCCTACCTATACAATCATTCGTGAGTACCAGCAAGGACGTTTACCACTTTATCATATGGATGTATATCGTATCGAAAATGGTGCGGATGATCTTGGACTAGATGAATATTTTGAAGGTGATGGTTTATCTGTTGTTGAGTGGGGAAAATTATTAGGTGAATTTTTACCGACAGACTACTTAGATATTATGATCGCAAAAGATCCAGAAAGTCTTGAAAAAAGAATAGCATCGATTCAAGCAAACGGATCACAAGCAGAAAAATTTTTAGAACGCATTCAGAAAAAAATGGAGGAACGTGCATGACAGAGGTTGAATTTACAATTCGGGAAGCTATTCCAGATGATGCAGCAGAGATTTTGCATGCATTAAAAGTTATTGGTAGTGAGACACCTTATCTTGTAATGGATGAAAAAGGGATGGAAATGACACCAGACGAGATGAGCGAGAACTTAGCAAATCTATATGAATCACCGAACAATGTGTTGATTGTTGCTTTAGCAGACGGGAAAGTCATTGGTACGGCTTCTGTCAAGGCATCATCGAAAAAACGGATGGAGCATATTGGTGAGATCGGGATCAGTATCTTGAAAGATTTTTGGGGCTTTGGTTTAGGTAGTTTGATGATGGACGAGCTGATTTTATGGGCGAAAGAAAGTGAAGTGATTCGCCGATTAGAATTAACTGTGCAACATCGGAATCAACGTGCAGTCCATGTTTACGAAAAAATGGGCTTTAAAACAGAAGCAATCATGCCGCGCGGGGCGAAAACCGATGAAGGTGAATTTTTAGATGTTCACTTGATGAGCATGATGATCGATTGAGAGAAATAAAAGTATTGAGCATGAAACGGTGTTCAATGCTTTTTTTGTAACGTCTTGTTACTCAGATGTTACGAGTTACTTCTTCCTTTATTATGTAACCACTTTCTTCTTTTCTATATATTCTCACTGAGCAAAAGGCTATACTGATATCAGATAAAACGCTTAAGGAGCTGAACGAGATGTCAAAAGGAATTAAAATCGTTACGATCGGTGGAGGATCAAGTTACACACCAGAATTAGTTGAAGGATTTATTAAACGTTATGATGAATTGCCTGTACGTGAGTTATGGCTAGTTGATATTGAAGCCGGAAAAGAAAAGCTAGAAATCGTTGGGGCTATGGCTAAACGGATGGTCAAAGCCGCTGGTGTTGATTGCGAAGTTCATTTAACATTGGATCGTCGCGAAGCACTGAAAGATGCTGATTTTGTTACAACTCAATTACGTGTTGGACTTTTAGATGCTCGTATTCTAGACGAACGTATCCCATTAAGTCATGGGTTGATTGGACAAGAAACAAATGGTGCTGGTGGGATTTTCAAAGCGTTAAGAACTGTTCCAGTGATTTTAGATATTGTAGAAGATATGAAAGAACTTTGTCCAAATGCTTGGTTGATCAACTTTACAAACCCAGCGGGAATGGTAACGGAAGCTGTTTTACGTTATGGTAATTGGGATAAAGTTGTCGGTTTATGTAATATTCCAGTTAATGCGGTCTTTGAAGAAGCTGAATTATTAGGTGAAAAAAATAGTGACTTGTTCTTCCAGTTTGCTGGGATCAATCATTTACATTGGCATACGATCACAGATAAAAATGGTAAAGACCGTACAGATGAGCTAATCAAAGTGATGTATGGACAAGACGATGCAAAATCAATCGTAGCTAATATCAAAGACAATAATTTGATTTGGGAACAAGTAGAAAACTTACACATGGTTCCTTGTCCTTACCACAATTATTACTATTACACAGATAAAATGTTAGCCGAAGAATTGGAAGATTTTAAAAACAACGGTACACGCGCTGAAAAAGTGAAAGAAATCGAACATGAATTATTTGAACTATATAAAGATCCTAATTTAGATTACAAACCAAAACAATTAGCAGAACGCGGCGGCGCTCGCTACAGCGATGCAGCGTGTGAAATTATCAACTCAATTCACAATGATAAACGCACAACGATGACTGTCAGCACTAGGAATAATGGCACAATCACAGATTTACCAGCTGAAAGTGCAGTAGAAGTAACATGTACGATCACTGGAAAAGGTCCAGTTCCTTATAACTTTGGTAGCTTTAAACCACAAGAACGTGGTTTACTACAAGTGATGAAATCAATGGAAGAATTAACGATCGAAGCAGCTGTTACAGGAGATTATGGTACGTTGCTACAAGCATTTACGATGAATCCACTGATCACTAGTGGTGATGTTGCTAAAGAAGTCATGGATGAATTATTAGAAGCACATAAACAATATTTACCTGCATTCTTTAAAGAAACTAAATAAACTAGAAAACAAGATCACTCATTTTTATGAGTGGTCTTGTTTTTGTTTTTGAACTTCTTTGGCCAAGTATTCCACTGTATACAATGCAGGAACTTGAGACGTAATGTCGCTGTCTCCAATTCTTTCCGTTGAAATATAATATGGAATATTTACATCTGAAAGAGCCGCAATCGGAGATTTTTCACTATTCGTGATCGAAATGACCGAGCTGTCGTTCGTAATAAAATGATTCAGATAATTAATGATTGCTTCATTTTCACCACTAACAGAAAGGGCGATCACACAAACATTTTTCGCCATACTTTTATTGAAAAAGTTTACAGGGTGATTGATTGGATCTTCAATATGAAAGGCCATACTAAAAATAGATGAAAAATACAGCGCACCATATTCAGCGATAATATTTGATGATCCTGTCCCAATAAACAAAACAAGATCTTTTTCGGACAACAATTTCGCCGCTGCTTGAATTCGTTCTTGATAAAAAGCTTCGGTCGATCGTTGGATAAAATTAGTAAAAGACGTTTCATCCACGGCATGCGTCGTAACAGGTTCAGCTAACGATTTTCGATACAAATTCAATTTTATTTTAAATTCAGAAAACCCTTCACACTCAAACTTTCGACAAAACCGCAAAATACTGGCGGTACTGCTATGGGTTTCTTTGGCTAACTCACGAATGCGCATGTAAACTACTTCATCGATGTGAGATGCAACATATTTATAAATTTCTAAGTCGATAGGACTTAAATCTGGACTATGATCTAAAAATAACAAGATATCCACTACTTTCCTTACTTATTTAAATCAATATTATAAACAAAATGTCGAACTGGTAAACCAGAATAATCTTTATCAAATTGTTTGATAATAGTCATTCCATTTTTTTCAGCAACTTTTCGAGAGGAGAGATTTGTATCTCGAATGATCGAACAAATTTTCTTAACGTTTAATACATCTTTTGCATAAGCAATACATAATTGGCTAGCAGAAGTTGCGTAGCCTTGATTCCAATAGCGTTTGTTAACCAAGTAGCCGACTTCTAATAATGATTCATCTTCTACATCAGAATAAACAATGCCACATTGGCCGATAAAGGCTTTACTTTTTTGATCGATAATAGCCCATAGACCAAAGCCATTTTCTTGATAACTTTTTAAATTCCAGTTCAACCAATCTCTTACTTTTTCTTCAGAGAAAGCTGATTCATAGGCATACATCGTTTCCTCATCCTGTAAAATCAAACATAAATCCCCAAAATCATCGGGAGTAAATTCTCTTAAATAAAGTAGCTTATTTTCGATTATTATTTTAGTCATTGCTTGTCGTTTCCTTTTTAGCAAGATCTAACTTCCTATTCATAACATACAACGGACCAAATTCTCCTTGGACAATTTTTTCTAAGCGCTGAAAGCCAGTTTTTTCATAGAGGGTTTGAGCTGCGATGTTCTTTTTATTTACAGCAAGAATCAACTCTGTACTATCTGGAAAATTTAGCCGAACAAATTCAGGTAACGCGTGTAATACTGCTTTTGCATAGCCTTGTCCTTGATAGCGTTCATCAGTGGAGAAGGTTCTTAATAAAATTGCTTGTTTATTTGTTGTATATAACTCAACATCTTTTTTTTCATCTAAAACAAAAAAATTAGTCAATCGGTTGTTGTCTATTCCTAAAATTGGGTGGATAGCAGGGGTTGACTGAGAAATTTGGATAGGTATTTCCGGAGTTCCAGTAAAAAGTAATTGTTCGTCATTTAATTGATATTGCTGGATCATCTTTGCAAAACCATCGTTATATCTTTGTAACAACATGATTAGCACGCCCCTTTACACATGATTTTCCTGAACTAAAACAGGAAGAACTTCTATTATTCTACCATAGTAAGTGGTTAAGACTGCAAAAAATAAGTGTCAAGAATCCAAATGGTGACAGGAAAGTAAAAGAAAGTTGGGATAATCTTAACAGAAAACAGGGAGTTTGTGATGGGTATTTCTTTGTATACTAGGCTCGTCAAGTAATAACAGCTGTAATAGTTCATTTATCAAAGTCGCCCGTGACTTTAAATGAGAGGAGATGTCAACGCGAAATTGAACGGTGTTTATTTGGATAGTAACCGGCATTTAACTTTTGAGCAGCAAGATAAGACAATAAAAAAACAGTTGAAAGTTATCAAAAAACTGCAAAAAAGAGTGAAAGCAGAACAACAACGAAAAAATCAGCTTGCTTCTCAATTAAAAGAACTAAAACAGCAACAAAATACTAAGGAGGAAATCAACATATGACAGCATTAAGTGGAGTAGATGTAGTTTGGCGTTTTCGTTTAGCCGAAGACGAAGGAAATGAAAGTGCGTGGGGCTTAGCCTATAGTACAGAAAACGGTTATTCAAAATCAAAAGAAAGTGAATCAACTGTGACCAAAGACGGTAGTGTGGTGACACCAGGCGCAACTGAAACAACAGTAACTGCCACAACGTTATACAAAATCGGTTCGACTCAAATCGATAAATTAGAAACAGCAATGGATGAAAATAAACGTGTTCAAATTTGGCGTATTAATACCAAAGAAATTGGTACTGGCAAAGACGAAGGTAAATACAAAGCAAAATATTTTGAAGGCTTCTTTACTTCGTTTGAAGAAACAGATTCAGCAGAAAATAAAGTTGAGTACTCTTTAGAATGGGCAATCGAAGGTGCTGGTAAGAATGGTTTTGCAGCATTAGAATTGGATACTTCTGAAGGCGGCGATTATGAATTTAAAGACACTGTAAAAGTGGAAACAGCTGAATAAATTATATAGATAAGAGGTTAGTAAAACTAACCTCTTAAAAAATAGGAGGAAGATTATGGAACTTACAGTTAATGATAAATTATTTAATTTTAAATTTGGTTATGGATTTTTAAAAGAAGTGAATCAGCGTTATTCGGTTGAACGTGGGGGGATGAAGCTTAAATTAGGTGTAGGTGCAATCATTTCGAATTTGCTTTTATCAGATGTTGACACACTTTTTGAAACATTGTTGATTGCAAACCTAACTGAAAAGCCAAGAATCCAAGTCAAAGATTTAGAGGCATATGTGGAAGAACATGGTTCTCAGGTATTATTTGAAGTGGTAATCGATGAATTAAAAAAGTCCGAATATACAGCGATGATGGTGAACAAGATGCTGGAAGAAGCCGAAATTTAAAGCAAGATAAATATGATTTTGAAAGAAACTACGCTCAAGTACAACTCAATTGTCTTAGGTACTTAAATATGAAAGATTTGAATGAAATCGATCGACTAACAATTCCAGAGTATGAGTTGCAGATCAAGGCCTATCAGCTGAGGAGTTTGGATCAGCAATACAATATTCACCTGCAAGCATGGGTAAATATGATGGCGGGACAGACTCGCAAAGGGAAACCAGTCTATCGAACTTTTGAAAAATTCTTTAATTATCAAAAAGCAGAAGAGAAGATTCTTGGAAAAGAGCATAGCTTGCCAAAAGATCATGATAAAGAACAACTCCAAGATTGGATTGCAAACTTTAATTCATAGAAAGGAGGAAAAAATGACAAAAGAAATATTACCCACAACCAATAAAAAATTTATTCAAGCCATGAATAAGTCGATGAAAGTTACAAAAAGTTTAGATAAACAAATAAGTAAAACAACGAAGAGATTGAACAATTTTATTAAGCCGTTATCTAAAAGTAGCAAGTTATCGAAACCTTTTGCAGATATAAAAAAGCAAGTAACAGCATTAAATCAAGCGATCACTGCAAATGACTTAGCAAGTTTTCAAACTGCATTGGCAGCTGTTGGAACCACTTTTTCAGAATTATCTGTACAAAGTATGCAGATGATCCGTTCTTTAAATCAAGCTAGTAAGAGTTATGAATTTTTAAGTCAAGCTTTTCAAGGAAATCTAACAATTGATGATACAAGCTTGGTTTCCTTAGATAGCCAGACTAAAAATTTGATTCAAAGCTTTAGCAATGTTCAAACGACTCTTGCTAGTTTAAAAAGTGAATTAACTATCGATAGTACTAGTATTACGACATTGATTGATTCTGGGAAAAAACTAACAGCAGAGTTTTCGTTAATAAATCAGAATATGGCAACTTTTACTGGTGCTTTTACAAGTAGTCAGTCTGTTGTTACTTCGTTTGGTGGGGCGATGAATAGTACACTGGTATCAATTGACTCATCTATAAATAATTTGGTTTCTATAGGAGAAAATTTAGGTAATGTACTTGCTAATGCTATAAAAGAACCAGCAACAGAAGTAGAAAAATCTAAAAGTGTTTTTGAATCCTTAAAAGACCGTGTAACAGAGATGTTTACTTCTTTTGATATTGAAAGCATTAAAAATGTATATAAAGGATTTGGCATGATAAACGCACAAATTAGTAAAGGGACAGGCTTCTTTTCTAATTTTACTCAAAGCGTTACAGGAAGCACAAAAGGTATCGTTGAAAATATTTCCAATTTTGGTGCCTCTATGTTATCCGTTGGAAAACATTCTACAACATCAGCAAAAGTAGTTAGTGGTACATTAGGCGGCATTGGTAATGTGATAAAAGGTTCAGCAAATGTTGGTATAACGGCATTGAGTTCTATGGTTCAAGGTCTAACTTCTGTTATGGGATTAGCGTTGAAAGCTATTGCTCCAACAGCATTTTTGGGCGTTTTGCTTGCAGGATTTGCATTAATGGATCAACAAATGAATGGGCAAATCTCTAGTATGATTCAGACAGCTATCACCAAAGGTCCAGAAATTATCAAAGGTTTTGTTCAAGGAATCATTGATAAACTTCCTGATTTAATAACTTCTGGAACCCAATTAGTAGCCGGATTAGCTGAAGCTATTTCAGTAAATCTACCCGTGATCATTCAAAGTGGAATTGCATTATTACAAACACTGATAGATGGTGTGATCGCTAATTTGCCATCTTTAATTGATTCAGCTCTTTTGATTATTGAGACATTAGCAAATAGTATATTAACAGCTGCACCTCAATTGCTTTTGATGGGCTTAGAATTACTTTCAGCCTTAGTTGATGGATTGTTTCAAGACCCAACCAAATTGATTGATACAATGACTTCTATTATTGATACATTAACAAATGAAATTACAACTAGTTTACCTAAAATCATTGATAAAGGAATCGAAATACTTGTAAAACTTGCAGAAGGAATTGCTTCTGTTTTACCAGCATTGATTCCGGTAGCGTTACAAGCAATTACAACATTGGTTCGTACACTCTCAGAAAATCTGCCAAAATTATTAGATGCAGCAGTAGAGATTGTAGGTAAACTTTGTGAAGGTTTACTTGCGAATTTACCTCAAATTTTAGCTGCAGCAATTCAGCTAATTTTAGCCATTGTGCAAGGAATTGGTGAAAGTATTCCTAAAATTGTAATTGCAGGTGGGAAAATCATGGTCAAACTAATTGAAACAGTAGGCAAGGCAATCCCAGATATAAAAGAAGCTGGCAAGAATTTGATTCGAGGATTGATCGATGGGATAAAAGGGAAGATTAGTGATTTAATGGAGTCAATAAAATCAATTGCTGGAGCTATCAAAGATAAATTTGCAGGTCTTTTTAAGATTAAATCCCCATCTCGATGGATGCGCGATAAAATCGGTGCTATGTTACCAGCTGGATTAGCTATTGGTATAGAAAGAAATACACATATCATTGACAAACCAATGGATGATTTAACATCGAAAGTATTCTTGCCAAGTTTAGATAGCATTGACCAACAAGTGGATAGTGTCCAAAAACTTTCAACACAATCCAGCAGCAGTAGCACACAAACCTTACAAGTGGAAAAACAACCAGCAACCTTCAACATCAAACTTGGCAATCAACAATTCAAAGCTTTTGTTTCAGACATTTCAGAAGCAATGGGACAAGATTCTGCTATCAATTTAGCATTTTAGAAGGAGGGAAAAAATGTATTATTTTGAAGACACAACTAAAAAAGTCCATAAAGATGATTTGATCCTTCCTTCGTCAGCTATGATGTATGACGGTGTTTATCTTGAAAAAATGATCGATGGCTATCGTACATTGGCTGTAACGGGTAGGGAAATGCTGTCTCTTACGATAGAAACTCAAGAAACTCAGGTTGGAAGTATCAAACTAAATCAAAAATTACCCGCTCGAACCATCAAGGTGACTTATCAATTGATTGGAAAAGACGCAAAAGATGTACAGAAAAAATACCGTCAATTGATGCGTTTGCTTTATAAAGAGTCGGATGTTGAAATTCGCTTTAAAGATGATTTAGATTATCATTACCACGGACAATATATGACTACAGATGATGTTCGCGGAGATACCAATAGTATTATTGCTAGTTTTGAAATTCTTTGTAAAGATCCAAAAAAATATTCTGTATTATTACAAACAGATAGCACAATCACCACCTATTTACCCTATCAGACAACCCCTGAAAAGATTGAAGTTATTATTGAAAAATTTGGACCGTTAATGATTTCAAATGGTGATAAAACAATTAAAATCACCAGCTACAATTTAAGTGCAGGTGATCAAGTCACTTTTGATTTTTTAAAAGGAAAAGTTTTTGTAAATAAGCTGGATCAAACATTTCTACTCGATTTAGAAAGTGATTTTGAAAATTTTACGATCCAAGAAGGTCAAACTATAAGTTGTAGCAACGGGTCGATGATTATTTCTTATCGGGAGGTACAACTATGACCAAAAGTGTTTATTTCTTTGATGAACGTCAGCATTTACTTCGAATCGTTAAAGAAAATGAGTTGATCGAGGTTATACAGGAAAAAGAGATCACTTCAAATAAAGAAGAATTGATGAATGATACTTTAAATGTATCTACAATTTATGATGAAGAGCTAAAGCAAGCGGCTTACATGGCTGTAAAAGAAGAAAGTTCTTTTTATAGTTTGTACAGAATCATTTTAGACAGCGAAGAGGAAAATCTTTTATCCTTTGTTGGGATTAGTTTTGCGCCTGATGAGTTAGATTCCTATGTTGTTAAAAATGTACAAGTGAAAAACGAATCGATCAAGAATACCATACAAAAGTTACTGGTAGAAACAGAGTGGCGCATAGGTAAACTAGACTCTAAATTACCTGTAATAACAGAAGATTTTCGTTTTCTCTCTGTACGTGACGCTTTAAAAAATATTCAAGCACAAGGTTGCGAAATTCTATTCAAATATAAAATTGATGGTATCGGTATTACGGATAAATGGCTAGAAGTCTATCGTGAAATTGGCGAACAAAGCAATCAACGTTTTACGTATGGTGAGAAAGCATTAAGTATTGTAAAAGAACAAGACCGTAACCAAGTGTATACAAGTTTAATCGGTCGTGGTCGTGGCGAAGATGTTGGTGACGGCAAAGGGAAGCGAATCGAGTTTACTAATGTAGAGTGGAAAAAAGCCAATGGTAAGCCTTTAAATAAACCAAAAGGACAAAATTGGCTGGAATTTCCTGAGATGACCAAACAGTATGGCATTCCCTTAAAAAATGGTGGGATGAGAAGACGGGAAAAAGTCATCACGTTTGATGAAGAAGAAAGTCCAGAAAAATTACTACAAAAAACATACGATTCACTCATCGATTACTCTCGTCCACTTGTTCAATTTAAAACAGAAATCTTAGGTGGAGATACAATTGGTAATACCGTGACGATCCACCGTCATGATCGAAACTATCACTATCAAACACGAATTTTTAAAGTGAAAATCGATCGTTTAACAGGCAAAGTCGAAGCTGGTTTAGGAGATAATATTACAAAAAGTATTTCAAAAGCTACCTCTGATTTAAAAGGGAATGTCGATTCTTTGGACGAAAAGAAAATGACTTTTTATGATTCAGAAGAAATTTCAAAGTGGCAGGATGACATTATCCGTGGAGCAAAAGGTGGCTCAATAAAACTGATGAACGGAATCGAAACGGGAAAGTCAAATAGCCGTGAACCATATCAAATGGTGTGGATGAATAGGGATTCACTTGAAACAAGTGATCATTTTCTAGTTGCTAATAGTGAAGGTATCGGTTTTATTGATGGAGATTTTTATAAAGGAAAATATAAAACTGCTTGGACGATTGACGGGAAATTTAATGCTGATTTTATTCAAGCAGGTATATTAGAGGGAGTTACTGTCCAAACAAAGAAAGACAATGATTTTCAAATTAAGTTACAGTCTAATGGAACCATTGCTTTTAGAAATCAAAAAAAGAACGAAGAAGAATCTTGGATTGGTGCTGTAATAGATGGGAAAACAAAAGAACCAGTCGGTGTTGCCGTTTGTCAAATTCCTGGTTATCAGTTTTCAATTGGTTCAGCGGTTTCTAGAGAAGAAAGAGCACCAAGCGCGGTGTTTGAAATCCCTAAAGAATCAAACGCAACTAAGAAAATATGGCGATTACATGGACAAGGAGAAATTAATGGTGACTTAAACATTAATGGGAATCTAAACATTAAAGGAAAATTATTCTTAAATGGCAAAGAAATAACCGGCAATGGGAATGGCAGTGGCGGTAGTGGTGGAACTGGTGGTGGTTACCCACCAGAAGTAACGAGTCAAACAGACAAGTTTGCTTGGGATTTGTGGAGTTTTCTAACTTCTAATGGCTATAGCAAAGCCACAGCTGCAGGTATCTTAGGAAACGTTCAACAAGAAACTGGTGGAACGATGGATCCAGACACAGATCAAATCGGTGGACCAGCCTATGGTTTAGTGCAATGGGACGGCTCAAGCTATCCACTAATTGGTAGTCCAACTTGGGATGGTCGCGAGTACGTTAAACGTTTGATTGGAGCCGCTGGTATTACAAATGATTACCAATCAACATTAGCGCAAGCAAAATTAATTGATTGGTGTATGTACAATGGGCAGTGGATCGGCGCGGTTAATCCAACGAGTGTTAGTGGTTTTAAGGCAATTACAGACCCAGCTATAGCTGCGTATGCTTTTGAAATGAATTTTGAACGACCTAAAAATGCACATCCAGAAAGACAAGGCTATGCCCAAGAATGGTTTAACAAATTTAAAGATTTAAAACCATCAACTGGAGCAGGCAAAGCGGGGTTGGATCATTTAGAATCATTAGTTGGTCGCTATTGGGGCAATGGTCAATGTTATGCTGTACCAGCAGAATATTCAGGTTTTCTGGGTGGCTGTGGTTTAGGTGCTCAAACGAACTATCCTTTAAGTCATGTAATCGGAAATACTGAAGCTGCGGCTGATATTGGCAGCTCGTATGATTGGGCAGCAGTCGGCTGGAAAGTTATCTATCAACCTGAATATAAAGACCTGATGACAGGAGCCATAATTAACTGGAAACGCGGGGGAAATATTGGCGGATTCAATGTCGACTATACTTACGGTCACACTGGAGTCATTCGAGGTTTAACAAATGGTGGTTTCCAAACATATGAGCAAAATATCGGCAAAGGGCAAATTATCGAAAGATATGAACGAACTTGGGTCGGGTCAAGCGAAATCAGTTCAATCGTCATCCCACCAAAATAATCAATTTTTAGAAAGGAGTGAGTAAATGTCAATTGTATATCCAATTTTTTTATCAATCACACAACCAAACGATAACATTCCATCAATCATGATTCGTCAATTCGATGAAGGAACGCAAGTTTTGGCTGTGACAATAACGGAACATGGAAAACCAAAAGACATTTCAAATTTAACCCCTTTTTTCTGCGTCAAACAAGGGCATCATACTGGACTTGGGTTATCCGAGCAAAAAGTCACTAAAGTTATAGACGCCAAAAAAGGGAAATTAGAATATACATTAACAAATTACGATATGCAAAATGTCGGGGAAAATACTGCTTACTTTAGCTTTAGAGAACTTCAAAAAGATTTAAGTTGGAGACAACAATTTTCGACGAGAGATTTTGCTTATCAAGTCAAAGAAAGCATTTACGGCGAGGGAATCAAAGACAGTAACTATATTTGGACATTTGAAGAAATCTTACGCTATTTCACTGAATGGATAAAAACGTGTCAGGAAGTTTATGATGACTGGTATTTAGTGGCTAAAGAAGAGCTACAACGTATTATTGCAGAGTTTCAAGGTTGGATCACAACGAATCAAGAGCGGTATGACCAATGGACAACCACTCAAAGAGCAGAATTTGATAAGTGGTTTGCTACGATTAAAGAAATTTTAAATGAAAATGCTGCTGGTAATCTGTTGAATCTAATCGATGAATTAAAACAAGCTCATTTCACGTTGAAAAGCGGCGAGACAGGTATTCTTAGAACGATCCGAGATGATAAATTTAGCTTGAATCACGGCGTAACCAAATTAGGAACAGTGACACATAAAAAAGAAGCAGCGGCTTTAGTCGTAGCAGAAATTGATAGTGAAAAACAAAATACTTTCTTTTTAAGAAAGGTAGGTTCAGTTTAATGGCAAATGAAGTAGAGATCAAAAAAGTTATGGAAACTGATGAATCAGGTGTACAACGTCAGGTTTTTCCAGAAACACATGTCAGCGCAATTCTCGGTTTAGACAAAATCGAATCAACAGGAACAGGTGTGACATCAATCAATGGAAAAACGGGTGACGTTACGTTAACGGCCAAAGATTTAGGTGTCCAAGGCACAAGTATAACAATAGATAAGGTGGGAACAGTATGACAGATATCGTTGAATTAAAAAGTGATGGAGCCGTTGTTTATCCTAAAACACATGTAAATGCTGTGGAAGGATTAACAACAATTAAAGGTGAAAAAGGTGATCCAGGTCCAGCAGGTCCGAAAGGTGCAACTGGAGCTACGGGTGCAGTTGGTCCACAAGGTTTAAAAGGTGCAACTGGACCACAAGGACCAGCAGGAGTTAATGCAACAACGACTGTAGCTGCAACACAAACTGTTAACGGTTTGATGAGTGCAGCTGATAAGAAAAAACTAGATACATTACCAACAATAACGTTTAGTAAGGTGGGAGCAGTATAATGGCAGATATCGTACAATTAGAGGAAAAAGGGAACTTACTTTATCCAAAGACGCATACAAGTGCTATTGATAATTTTGATGAAGCAGTAGTCAAGAAAACTGGTAATGAGACAATTAATGGAATTAAGAATTTTACTCAAAGACCAACAGTGAATGGTAAGGATGTATTGTTTAACCAAGACACAGGGTGGATTCCGTTAAAATGGGCAAAGAATTTTAGAAACTATGGTAATAATGCAGTAAATGCACCTAAAATACGTTGTAAAAATGGGATCATTACTTTAATTGCGGCAGCTAATCCCGTAGCAACCATACCTAAAGAAATATATGATTATCCTTTTATTGAAGGAATTCCTCAAGAGTTTATACCAAATGACTTACCGTTGGTTAGTTGTGTAAGTCAAGGTTCTGGAAAAGCAATGTTTTTTGCGAAATTAGATAATGGAAAAAGATCAGTAATGATTGAACGCTATAGAGATGATAATGGATTTCTTGCTATTGAAACAAATTTTTGGTTACCAGTATGCCTGACTTGGCAACTATAGAGTATCGATGATTCATTAAGTTTTATTAAGTATAGGTATTTGCTATAACTAACCTAGTTACAATTTTGGGTTGTTTGTGCTTGAACGTATAAGAGAGACTACTTTGAGCTTGATAATTTGACCCTAAAAATTAGGTTGAAAATCTAATTTCTAGTATTGTTAGAAGCACTCAAAAAGCGCTAAATTTGAGTGCTTTTTTTTTACAAAAAATTTATCCTTTTTGATCCAAATTTTTTCTTGACCTACACATAACACTTATCGTAATATAGTTAGGAACCGAACTATATCGTAAGGAGGTAAATCATGGACAGAAAAATCGGTCTAAAAATCAGAATACTAGCCAACGAATTAAATCGAAAAGCGGCAGAAATCTTAAAAGAAGACAATGGCGAAGCATCATCAAGCATTCAAATGCGCATCCTCAACTTTATTCATCGTCGCAATAGCCAACAAATTCCAGTTTATCAAAAAGACATAGAACAAGAATTTGATATTCGTCGTTCCACTGCGACAGGCGTCTTACAAACGATGGAGAAACGCTTATTTATTGAACGGAGTAGTTGTAAAGAAGACAATCGTTTCAAAACCATAATTTTAACTGATTTAGGGCAACAAAAAGTCAAGGAAAATATCGTAAAGTTACATAAATTCGATGAATTATTAGTTCAGGGAATCTCAGAAGAAGACCTGACTATTTTCTTTAAGTTAATGGACAAACTTTCTGAGAACAGCAAAAAAATAAATAAGGAAGGTGAACGGGTTACATGATAAAAAAACTGATTGCCAATATAGGTGTCTATAAAAAAGAAAGTATTATTACGCCAATTTACGTAACTGGTGAAGTGATTTTAGATATCATCATTCCTTTAGTGATGGCGATGATGATCGATAATGGAATCGAAAAAGGTGATACAAAAGCTATTCTAATGTATGGAGCAATTTTATTTGTGTGTGCAATCATTGCTTTATTTTTTGGTGCGATGTCAGGTCGTTACGCAGCTGTTGCCTCTGCTGGTTTTGCCAAAAATTTACGAGATCAATTATTTGTCCGTATCCAAGGATTTTCATTCTCAAATATCGATCGTTTTTCTACATCAAGTTTGATTACTCGGATGACAACGGACGTGACCAATGTTCAAAATGCCTATCAAATGATTATTCGACTTTTAGTTCGTAGTCCGTTGATTATGATTTTTTCATTAGCGATGGCGTATAGTATCAATAAGGATTTATCATTGATTTATTTAGGCGTTGTACCATTTTTGATGATTGGTTTAGCAGCAGTTATTTATTTTGCTCATCCTAATTTTAATAAGGTTTTTCGTATTTATGACAAATTAAACAACGTTGTGCAGGAAAATCTACAGGGGATTCGTGTCGTTAAATCTTATGTAAGAGAAGAACATGAAGATGAAAAATTCAAAACCGTTTCTAAAGATATCTACAAAACATTCTCAAAAGCGCAAAGCATTGTTGCTTTTAATAATCCTATTTTACAGTTTGCAGTCTATACCTGTATGTTATTGATTTCTTGGTTAGGGGCAAAATTTGTAGTAGGGAGCACCTTAACTACTGGAGAATTAGTCAGTATGTTTACGTATACAATGCAGATTTTAATGAGCTTAAATATGTTATCTATGGTTTTTGTTATTGTGTTGATTGCACGAACTTCAGCCGAACGGATCACAGAAGTATTATCCGAGGAAAGTGATTTGAAAAATAATGCTAATCCTATTTATGAAGTGGCAGATGGATCTGTTCGTTTTAATGACGTGAGTTTCAGTTATGCTAATGATCTTGAAAAATTAGCATTGATGCATGCAAGCCTTGAAATCAAATCAGGTGAAGTAATTGGGATCGTAGGTGGCACAGGTAGTTCTAAATCAACCTTAGTACAGTTGATTCCAAGATTATACGACGTGACACAAGGATCAGTAGAAGTTGGCGGACGTGACGTGCGGGAGTACGATTTAAAATCATTGCGTGATCAAGTTAGCATGGTTTTACAAAATAATGTCCTATTTACAGGAACGATCAAAGAAAATCTGCGCTGGGGCAATGAACATGCCACTGATGAGGACTTGATCAGGGTTTGTAAAATCGCACAGGCTGATAGTTTTATCCAGGAGTTTCCTGATAAGTATGACACTGTTATTTCTCAAGGTGGAAATAATGTTTCTGGTGGTCAAAAACAACGTTTGTGTATTGCGCGAGCACTGCTGAAAAAACCGAAAATTCTCATTTTAGATGACTCAACGAGTGCGGTGGACACGAAAACAGATCGTCTGATCAGAGAAGGAATGAGACAAGAAATTCCTGGAACAACGACGTTTATCATTGGACAGCGTGTGTCTTCTATTGAAGATTCTGATCGTATTATTGTTATGGATAAAGGTCTGATCAATGCGATTGGCACTCATGATGAACTATTAGTTAGTAATGAGATTTATCAAGAAGTTTATGAGTCTCAAAAGAAAGGATTTGGTGAAGAGGATGCGTGATGAACAAACAAAAGGGATTCGCAAAAGTCAAGATCCTTTGAAAACATTGAAGCGACTGTTTTCATATATGTTTAAAAAATACAAATTTCTACTTGTACTAGTAATGATCCTCATTTTATTAAGTACCTTTGCCAATGTTCGCGGCTCTTTATTTCTGCAGGTAGTGATTGATGGTTATATTACGCCATTACTGGGACAAAGTAATCCTAATTTTTCAGGATTATTAAAAGCAATCACAACGATGGCGTTGATTTATGGTGTCGGGATCATTTCGAATTTAGGATTTAACCTAATCATGGTGCGAATCAGTGAAGGAACACAGAAAACAATTCGGGATGAAATGTTTACCCATCTTGAAACGTTGCCGATTCGTTATTTTGATTCCAATTCAGATGGGGATATCATGAGTCATTTTACGAACGATACAGATACCTTGCGTCAGATGATTTCTCAAAGTATTCCTAATCTAGTGGCAGCTGTGGTCAGCTTTGTGAGTGTATTTATTGCGATGTTTACCATTAGTGTTCCACTGACATTGGTCGTAATCGTTTCTGTTTCAGTAATGATTGTCACGATTCGAATGATCGCAGGACGCAGTAGTCGTTATTTTGGTAAACAACAACGAGATTTAGGAAAAGTAAATGGTTACATTGAAGAAATGATGCATGGACAAAAAGTGGTGAAAATTTTTAACCACGAGCCGCAAACAATCGAAGAATTCACGACAATCAATGAAGAACTGCGTCAAAGTGCTACTCAAGCCAATAAATATGCCAATAGCTTGATGCCGATCATGATGAATTTGTTAAACATCCAATATGTGCTTTTAGCCGTAGTTGGCGGAATCTTTTCAGTGTATGGTGTTTCTGGCTTAACGATCGGGATGATTGCTTCCTTTCTACAGCTAAGTCGCTCGCTGAACATGCCAATCAGTCAAGTTTCTCAACAAATTAATTTCGTAATCATGGCTTTAGCTGGAGCGGATCGGATTTTCACGTTGATCGATGAAAAGTCTGAAGTCGATGATGGCTATGTAACCCTAGTTAATGTAAATCGAGAAGCAAATGGACTTGTTGAAAGTGAAGCAAGAACAGGACTTTGGGCGTGGAAACATCCTCATAATGATGGAACAGTTACGTATACAGAATTGACTGGAGATGTGCGTTTTGAAGATGTGTCTTTTGGCTATACAGATAACAATCGGGTGTTAAAAGATATCAATTTATATGCTGAACCAGGTCAAAAAGTTGCCTTTGTTGGCGCGACTGGAGCAGGAAAAACAACAATTACTAACTTGATCAATCGTTTCTATGATATTCAAGAAGGAAAAATCCGTTATGATGGAATTAATGTGAAGAAAATCAAGAAAAGTTCTTTGAGAAGATCATTAGGGATCGTGCTGCAGGATACCCATTTATTTACAGGAACGATTCGTGAAAATATTCGTTATGGAAAGTTGGATGCATCAGATGAAGATGTCATCAAGGCAGCTCAATTAGCCAATGCAGAAGACTTTATCAAAAACTTACCAGAGAAATATGATACTGTTATCACAGGTGACGGTGAAGGTTTATCTCAAGGGCAACGTCAGTTATTGTCGATTGCTCGGGCGGCTATCGCTGATCCACCGGTAATGATTTTAGATGAAGCAACTTCTAGTATCGACACGAGAACAGAAAAACATGTGCAAGCTGGAATGGATCGTTTGATGAAAGGGAGAACGGTATTTGTTATCGCTCATCGATTGTCGACAATTCAAAATTCAGATGCGATTATGGTAATGGATCATGGACGTATTATTGAACGAGGTAGCCATGAAGATTTACTTGCAGAAAAGGGAATTTATCATCAGCTCTATACAGGGAAAGTAGAACTTTCATAAGAAAAATAAAAAAACACCAACTAGTACTAGTTGGTGTTTTTCGCTATAAACGTTTAAATAATACGCCAAGAGAGATTCGAACTCCCGACCGCTCGCTTAGAAGGCGAGTGCTCTATCCAGCTGAGCTATTGGCGCAAAATGTTAACGCAACAGAATTTATTATAATGAACATCTAAAACAAAGTCAATCATAAATTAGAAATAACAACAAAGTTTTTTTTAAAAGTAGTTTATATTGCTAAATCACTAAGTTTTTATTGACTCTCGCGCCTTATTTTGATATGATGTTAATGTTGTAATTGTGGACTCCACAGCTACAACCGCACAGAACAAGTATTGTAAGTATGACAATAGTCATCACTTGGGATGGCGAGTCTAAGTCTAGAAGAAGGAGGTGCTGTATAGCATGTACGCAATTATCAAAACTGGTGGTAAACAAGTAAAAGTTGAGGTAGGTCAAGCAATTTACGTTGAAAAATTAGACGTAGAAGCTGGCGAAAAAGTTGTTTTTGACGAAGTTATCTTAGTGGGTGGCGAATCTACGAAAGTAGGAGCTCCAACTGTCGCAGGTGCAACTGTCGAAGGAACTGTAGAAAAACACGGCAAACAAAAGAAAGTCGTGACTTTCAAATACAAACCTAAAAAACACACTCACCGCAAACAAGGTCACCGTCAACCATATACAAAAGTTGTAATCAACGCAATCAACGCATAATTCTTTTAAGTTGCATAGGAAAGAAGGCCTATCAATGATTAAAAGTTCTTTTAAACGAAATGGCGCAGGCCAAATTGTTTCTTTTGAAGTCTCAGGGCATGCGGAATCAGGGCCATATGGCAGCGACATCGTTTGTGCAGCAGTGTCTGCTTTAACGATTAGCACCGTCAATGGTATTGATGCATTAGCTGGCTTTGAACCGATTGTCGAAACCAACGAAGATGAAGGTGGTTACCTTTATGTTGAAGTGATTTCAAATGCCAATCAGGAACAAACCAACATAGCCCAAATTCTCTTGGAAAACCTTTTATTAGGTCTACAAGCAGTCGAGCAAGAAAATCTTGAATTTATTCAAGTCAAAACCATAAATGAAAAATAGGAGGTGCAGACTATGTTATTAAACATGAATTTACAATTATTCGCCCACAAAAAAGGTGGAGGTTCTACTTCCAACGGACGTGATTCAGAATCTAAACGCTTAGGCGCTAAAAGTGCTGATGGACAAACAGTAACTGGTGGATCAATTTTATACCGTCAACGCGGAACTAAAATTTACCCAGGTGCTAACGTAGGTATTGGCGGAGATGACACTTTATTTGCTAAAGTAGACGGCGTAGTACGTTTTGAACGTAAAGGCCGTGACAAAAAACAAGTGTCTGTTTACCCAGTAGCTCAATAGTAATTTTAAAAAGTTGCTCTAACCCTTGTCAGATGGGGGTTAGAGCTTTTTTTGTTTGCTTTAAATTTTGCTCGACCTGAAACAACTAAAAGCTTGCAAACTAGTTAGTTGTTTAACTGTTTGCACTTTAGATTTCTTGGTTATATGAGTATAAATATCCATGGTCATTTTTTTCGAGTAAAATACCGTCCATCCGTTCGGGCAGTATTTTATATTTAATTGAAAATCAATACTAAGCTAAACTAAGTCCTAGGCAGTCTATCTGTCTATTCACTTTGCAAGAGTGACTCAACCTGCTTTCTCTAATAAGGCGGTATTTTTAGTTGTAAATATCTGTGTTAGTTCGCGATTTGAGACATGGGAAGTACTTATGAATGAGATATTAAAATTACAAATTTGTTAGTTAAATATGTGGTTAAAATCGGTCTACTAGTGTTAGACTATATTAAATTTAATCATATGAGGTGAGGATATATGAAGAAAATACTTGGACTGATTGCACTATGTATACTTGGATACTTTGGTTTTGACTATTACAATCAAACATACAATACTGCTACAGCATATGCACAGGTGCCAGCTACCATTCCTGTCAAAGCAGAAACATTAGATATGGATGGTAAAAAGGTAAGCAATAGTTACTCTTACAAGTACACCGTTACATTCGTGAAAGAAAATGGAGACAAAAAAGAGATGGATTTTGAGTTGACAGGGGAAAATCCAAAACCATTTGAACCTGGAACATTCATCAAAGCAGAAATAAGTAAAGAAAGAGTAAATAGTCCTACTCAAGTTCTAGAAAGTGAAGTTCCAAGTAAAGTGAAAGCAGAATTTAGTAATTAAAATTTCTAATTTAGGGTGTGTGGGACACAAGTGAAAAGCACTTTTGTTTCACACACTAACTACAAATAAACAGTGGAAACAGAAGCAACCTCTTTTCATTATTTGGCTCATTTTGTTTTTTGCAAGAACTGATTAACAAGATAAGTATGGGAATTTCAAAAATATATCTCTTTTTCATTTAATCGACTCCATGTTTTAATTATAAATTACGTTCACATGATTTAGTAATTCCTCACTTGAAACTAGCAATTATAGGACTTTTTTATTATATATATTGTCTGAGGCATATTCTTATTTTTGGCGAAGTCATTAACAAACCATTAAAAAATTTTAACTTACGAGAATTTTTTTTTTATGGTAGCATGAACTCTGTTACAAAAAATAGAGGAGTGTGTTTTATGCCGCAAAATAAAAAAGAAGGAATATTTTTCACCACGATTGTTTGTTTTTCAATGGTGATTTCAATGAGTGCCTATAATCTTTTATTACATGGACAGTTTTCAGTAAGTAATTTACTTGGTGGATTGGTGCCGGGGTTTATCGTAGCATTTTTATTTGATGTCTTAGTGGTTTCGTCACCAGCGAAGAAGATTGCCTTTGCTTTACCTGTCAATAAAGAGAAAAAAATTCATATGATCATTGCTGTTTCAAGTTGTATGGTTTTAGGAATGGTCTTTTTTATGTCAATGTATGGCGTTGTTATGCAATTTGGCTTTTCAGAAAATTTCTTGAGGTATTATGTTGAGGGCTTTTCTAAAAATTTGATCATGGCTTTGCCGTTGCAATTATTAATTGTAGGTCCAATCTGTAGAAGAATCTTAAGTATGAGTCGACAAAGTAGTTGGTTGAAAGAAAACAGCCCAACGAATGATTAAACAAATTAAATGAAGGAGCTTGGAGTGTGACTTATAGAGTTATATTCCATCCTCTTTCATTTTTTTAAGATAATTGAGAGAAAAGAGGGTCAAGCTTTCCAAAAAAGTTATAAAATTGTTATAATTAGTAGAATCTTGTTTGAGGAGGCTTTCAATGATGGAGATACATGAGCGAATTGTTCGGTTGTTAAATTCAAGTACGGTATTTTTGATTTCTACAATCGACAAACGTGATTTTCCAACGGTTATCGCTGTTTCTGAGCCGTTATGGAGAGAAGGGCTGCTAAAATTACAATTTTACTTGGATGGAAATGGTGAAACGGTTAAAAATATTCAATGTAATCCGAATGGATCTGTTTGTTGTTACGAGGAAATAGAACATGAAAGTCTGCTTTTAAAAGGGAAATTTACGACTGAACCTATTGAGTCTTTAGAGACGATTACGCCTAAATTAACGTCATATCAAAAAGAATTAAATCACCAAGATCCTGTTCTGGTGACTTTTGAAACATGGACAGCTAGGATACATATGGATAAAAAAACGAAAGATATTATTGTTTAGTAGCAGAAGCTGCAGTTTAAATTCAAATAGAATCTAATAATTTTATGATAGAAGGAGTCGAGAAGCGACATAATGTTCTCTGCTCTTTTTGTTTTTTTCAAGGTTAATTCATTTTTTTAAGTAATTTTTGTAGACTTTTATTTTTTCTTAATAAGAGTTCATGATTTATTCAAAGAGTTTTATGTTTGAGTTAAGTATTTTTGGTTATAGTTAATCTACAGAGAGCGATAGACAATTTTTTCTTGTTTTTCATCTTTGTTAGGAAAGGGGGAATGGCGATGTACGCTGTAAAAGTATTACATGGGTATATTAGTAAAGACGGACAACGTACAAGGGATAAAAATCTTGCTCGAATCTTTAAAAATAAAAATTACGCAGAAAAATTCGCTGATAAAATCGGTGGTCGAGTTAAAGTAATTGGATAAATGGATATACTAACAGGAAAAAACAACCCCAAAAATTTTATGTTTTTGGGGTTGTTTTTTGTAGTGGAAACCTAGACATAGATATCAAAAACAGCAATTTCCGGTGGAACTCTAAAACGTGCTGGAATTTTTGTAGTGCCCAAACCTGTGTTGACATATAACGTTGTATCGTTAGCTAAATTGTAAAAACCTTCAAAGTATTTTTCTGCCATCACATTTTTGATCGTTAGAAAAGGGATTTTTACCTGTCCGCCATGGCTATGACCGGATAAGACCAATTGAATATTTTGATCGAGTACTGCATCGGCAGAATCCGGTTCATGACTCAACAAAATAGTATAATCGCTTTGGCGATCAGCTAATGCATCAGTGATAGAAGAATTTCCTAGTAAAGAATCATCCAAACCCGCTATGTATATGGATTTTCCACTAGGTAATGAAACGTTCGTTCCTGAATTTTCCAATAACTGAAAATCAGCAGCAGCAAGTATTTCTGGATATACACGAGCAGCGCCACCGCCATAATCATGGTTACCCCAAACCGCGTATTTGCCTAAAGGTGCTGTTAAACGACTTAAGGCAGCAATCACTTCGTCTGCAGGTCCATAATTTGCGTAGTTATCAAACAAGTCACCTGTGAATAAAATAATATCTGGTTTTTCGTTATTTACTTTTGTTACAATTTTTTCTAGCTGTGCCGCAGGATATTTTTCTTGAATATGGATGTCTGAAAGTTGAACGACTTTCACTGGCTTTTGGCCATCATTATTTCCGATTGAGTAATTATGTGTGACGATTCTTTTTGGCTCTATAAAAAAGGCATAGAGAACCATACCGATGATTGCTAAGAATAATAGGTAGATAAAGTATCTTTTTTTCATTAGTGACCTCACTTTCAATCTTTACTATAACGAAAATAGGTTAAAAAAAGGTAAACAAACCTTATAAATGAAGAAACTTTAGAATAATTTAGAGGTTGTTAGTCTTCGGTGTTTTTAAAAATTATTATTTGCTATAATAGAGAAGAACTTATATTGGAAAGAAGGATGAAAAAATGATGGTAAGAGTAAATAAATTAAGAGCGTTAATGAAAAAGAATGATCTTTCAGGTTTTCTGATTACAAGCCCATATAATTTACGGTATTTAACAAATTTTACAGGAACAACTGGATTGGCTGTAATTACTTTAGATAAGGCGTTTTTTATAACTGATTTTCGTTATACAGAACAAGCAGCAGAGCAAGCGCAAGGTTTTGAAATCATTCAAAATACTGGTCCAATCTATGATGAAGTTGTAGCAATCGCAGAAAAAGAGCAATTAGCTAATTTAGCGTTTGAAGAAACACACGTTAGTTTTGCGGAATATAGTTTACTAGAAGAAATCACACCTTGCGATTTGATTCCTGTAGCAGGTTTAATCGAAGAGCTACGTGAAGTTAAAGATGAAGAAGAAATTGCGATTATCGAAAAAGCCTGCAGCATTGCAGATCTTGGTTTTAAGCACATTTTAACAGTTATCAAACCAGGCATGACAGAAATTGAAATTGCGAACCAATTAGATTTTTATATGCGATCTTTAGGAGCTTCTGGTGTATCTTTTGAAACAATCGTTGCAAGTGGCGTTCGCTCTGCGATGCCTCATGGTGTGGCAAGTGAAAAAATCATCGAAAAAGGTGATTTGATTACGTTAGATTTTGGTTGTTATTATCAAGGATACGTTTCTGATATGACTCGGACATTTGCGATTGGTGAACCAGATAGTAAACTGAAAGACATTTATCAAATCGTTCTAGAAGCACAATTAAAAGTGTTAGACGAAGCAAAACCAGGATTAACTGGTATTCAGCTGGATGCAATTGCTCGTGATCATATTGCTTCTTACGGATATGGCGAAGCGTTTGGTCATAGCACAGGTCATGGCATCGGCTTAGAAATTCATGAAGGTCCAAATGTTTCCTTTAGAGCAGATCAACAATTTGTTCCAGGTAACGTGATTACTGATGAACCGGGTATTTATTTAGCAGGTCTTGGCGGTGTTAGAATCGAAGATGATTTATTGATCACTAAAGAAGGCAACCGTGTCTTGACTCACTCACCTAAAGAATTAATAATATTATAAAAATGTTTTTGACTCATTTTCTCATGGTTTTTTTGGTAGCGAAACAAGCTGTTTAATGATAAACTAGGGAAGAATGGAAGCATAGATAGGTAAATGAATTGTGACGAAAAACGTTATTCTCTGATTTTCCTATCAGAACGGAACGTTGTTACCTATATTATAAGGAGGATTAAAATGACTGAAGAAAAAAATCTAGTGATCAATACAAAAGATGCTTTAGGTGAGATTGTTATCGCACCGGAAGTAATTGAAGTCATTATTGGTATTGCAGCATCTAAAGTAGATGGCGTATACGGTATGCGTGGAACATTTGCTAATAATGTAACAGAATTTCTTGGCCGTGCTGCTCACGGTAAAGGCGTTTATTTAAGAGCTGAAGAAGAAGGTCTTAAAGTTGATATTTACTGTTACTTAAATTATGGTATTTCAGTACCTAAAGTCGCTTTAGAAATGCAAGATCGTGTGAAACAGCAAGTGTTGTTTATGACAGATATCGATTTAGTGGAAGTCAATATTCACGTAGTAGCAGTAGTTCCAGAAAAACTACCTGAACCAGATTTTGATGAATTATTCCCGGAAGATGAGGGAGAAAATGAGTAAGCCAAGTTTCACTCGTCACGAGATTCGTGAAAAGGCGCTTCAAGCGTTATTTCCTTTAGATTTTAATGTTGACTTAACAAAACAAGATGCGATTTCTTATGCATTAGAGTTAGATAATCAAGAAATCATTAGTGAAGATGGGGAAGAATTTGTCCCAACTTATTTAGATTTATTGGTAGGCGGCGTTTGTGATCGAAAAGCAGAACTTGACGAGATTATCAAAAAACATTTAGGTAACAATTGGTCGATTTCGCGTATTGCCAAGATGGATCTGATCATTTTACGTATGGCTATTTTTGAAATGCTTTATGTTGGTGATGTTCCTAATACAGTTGCTTTAGATGAAGCAATCGAATTAGCTAAAAAATACAGTGATGATCGTTCAAGAAAATTCGTTAACGGTGTGTTAGCCAATGTAATGAAAGATATTGATTCAAAGTAGAAATACTTTGAATCTTTTTTGTTGTGAATCACTACGACTGGCTCAGCCAGAGTAGATGATGAACAATACTTGGCGAGCGAAGGGAGAGAAGTAACCTTACTAGTGAATCACTACGCAGCGCTTCGATCTCATCAATTTCTAAGAGCTAAAGCTCTAAGAATTGAAGGACTACGACTGGCTCAGCCAGAGTAGATGATGAACAATACTTGGCGAGCAAAGTGAGAAATGTTTCATTGATATACAATTCAAGGAGATAAGGATTATAGAGTGTTAAGACTAGCTGAATTATGCTAAAATAAAACAATACAGAAAAAATGAGGAGTGATCTTAATGGGAGAGTTAATCAACGGCCGCGAACTAGCAGACAAAATGCAGGCGCAAATCAAAGAAGAAGTGCAAGAACTTGAGAAAAAAGGCATTTATCCTGGTTTAGTTGTTTTATTAGTTGGAGAAAATCCAGCCAGTCAAACGTATGTGAAAAATAAAGACATAGCAGCAGCTAAAATCGGTATCCGGTCAAAAATCGAACGTTTGCCTGAAACGATTTCTGAAACTGAATTGCTTGCTGTGATCGAACAATATAATCAAGATCCAGAATACCACGGAATATTAGTTCAGTTGCCGTTACCCAAGCACATCGATGAAGAAAAAGTGCTGTTAGCTGTTGATCCCAAAAAAGATGTCGATGGTTTCCATCCGATGAATATGGGGCACTTATTTATTGGTGAGCCAACGATGATTCCTTGTACACCCTATGGCATTATGAAAATGTTTGAAGCCTATAATATTGATTTAGAAGGAAAACGGGCAGTTGTGATCGGTCGGAGCAATATTGTTGGAAAACCAATGGCGCAACTGATGATGATGAAAAACGCTACAGTGACGATCGCTCACTCAAGAACCGTTGATTTACCAGCTATTGCAAGAGAGGCAGATATTTTAGTCGTTGCAATCGGCCGTGGTCATTTTGTGACAAAAGAATTTATCAAGCCAGGTGCAGTCGTAATCGATGTTGGTATGAATCGAGACGAAAATGGCAAATTGATCGGCGATGTAAAATTTGATGAGGTCTCTGATCTAGCAAGTTTTATCACACCAGTACCCAAAGGCGTTGGCCCAATGACAATCACGATGTTGATGTACCAAACAGTTGAGGCCGCTAAAAAACAAAAGTAAGGTGAGAAGATGGAGCAGCAATATTTAACAGTTACTGCCTTAACCAAATATTTAAAACGTAAATTTGATGCTGATCCATACTTGGAGCGAGTCTATTTAACAGGAGAAATTTCTAATTTCCGAATGCGTCCAAATGCGCATCAGTATTTTAGTTTAAAAGATGATGGTGCAAAAATTTCTGCAATCATGTTTAAATCAGCTTTCCAAAAATTGAAATTCCAACCAAAAGAAGGAATGAAAGTATTAGTGGTCGGTCGCATTTCGCTATATGAAAGCGGCGGCTCTTACCAAATTTATGTAGAGCATATGGAACCGGATGGAGTTGGGGCTTTATATCAAGCTTTGGCAGAGTTGCGTGAGAAATTAGGCAAGGAAGGTCTATTCGAAGGTCCTAAAAAAATGTTGCCGAGATATCCTAAACGAATTGCAGTTGTTACAAGTCCAAGTGGTGCGGTTATCCGAGATATCATTACGACTGTTAAACGAAGATATCCGATTGCACAGCTTGTATTATTCCCCACGTTAGTTCAAGGAGATCAAGCTGCTGACGATATTGTTCGTAATATTCAGCGCATTGAAGATTTAGGAACGTTTGATACGATGATCATTGGTCGTGGTGGTGGTTCGATCGAGGACCTGTGGCCGTTTAATGAAGAACGAGTGGCAAGAGCGATTTATCAGGCAAAAACACCTGTGATTTCTTCCGTGGGGCATGAGACAGATGTAACGATCGCAGATATGGTAGCTGATGTTAGAGCTGCAACACCAACTGCTGCAGCAGAATTAGCGGTTCCGGTTTTAAATGAAGAACTGCTAAAAATCAAGGAACGACAAACACGTTTGGAACAGAGTTTTCTTTACCAACTGCAGCAAAAAAATGATCGCTATCAACGTTTAAAAAATTCGTATGTATTTAAGCAACCAGACCGTTTATATGAAGGGCAAACAATCAAATTAGATCGAATCACTCAACGCTTGATTCAATCGATGGAAACTGTTTATCATCAAAAACAACGGACAGCCCAAGAAATTATTGCCCAATTTAGGCAACAAACGCCTCAAGGGCAAATCAGAGAAGGGCAGCAGCAACTAAAGTTTTTGAATAAATCACTTCATGATCGTATGGAACAATACATGAAAGATAAAGAAAAACAATTTACTTCTGCTGTTCAACAACTGGATTTGTTAAGTCCGTTAAAAATTATGGGTCGAGGGTATAGTTATACAACCAAAGAGCAACAAGTGATCAAGTCAGTCAATGAACTGCAACCGAAAGAAAAAATTCAAATCCATTATGTAGATGGTGTAGTAGATACGGTGATCGAAAAAGTATCACCCGCTGAAGAGGAGTAAAAAGATGGCTAAAGAAAAAGCAGTCGAAAAAACATTTGAAGAATCATTAACTGAATTAGAAGAAATCGTTCAACGTTTAGAACGTGGTGATGTTCCTTTAGAAGAAGCGCTAGCCGCTTTTCAAGAGGGGATGGTATTAAGCAAACAGTGTCAAGATACATTAGAAAAAGCTGAAAAGACATTAACAAAAGTCATGACAGAAAACAACGAAGAAGTTGCCTTTGATGAAAGTGAGGAAAATTGATGGAAGCTTTCAATGATTTTCGTAAGCAGAGCTTACCGCTTATTGAAAAAGAAATGGAAAATTTTATCAATGAATACACTGCAAATGACCAACTAAAAGAATCGATGCTCTATTCGATCCATGCTGGTGGTAAAAGATTTCGACCACTTTTAGTTTTAGCTGCGATCCGCTCGTTTAATAAAGAAGTGCAAACCCATGATTATCAAGTGGCAGCAGCGTTAGAAATGATCCACACGTACTCGTTGATCCATGATGATTTGCCGGCGATGGATGACGATGATCTACGCCGTGGTAAACCGACCAATCATAAAGTATTCGGTGAAGCACATGCGATTTTAGCCGGTGATGGGCTGCTTACTGCTGCTTTTCAATTAATAGCAATCAGTCAAATTGAGCCGAATCAAAAAATATTGTTGATTCAACTGCTAAGCAAATCTGCTGGGACGCAAGGTATGGTTGCTGGACAAGCTGGAGATCTTCAAGGAGAAAACCGATCATTGTCATTACTTGAGTTAGCAGATGTTCACGAAAAGAAAACAGGTGCTTTGATTGAGTTTGCTCTTTTAGCCGGTGGTATTTTAGCAGAACAGCCAGAAGAGGTTGTCGATTTATTAGGCGTTTTTGCCCAACATTTAGGGTTAGCTTTTCAGATCAAAGATGACTTGTTGGATGCCACGAGCTCGGAAGAAGAATTAGGCAAGCAAGTTGGACGTGATGAAGTATTAAACAAAAGTACCTATCCAAGCTTGCTTGGATTAGCTGGTGCCAAAGAAGCGCTTCAAGAACAATTAGCGATGGGCAAGAGTACATTAGAAGTAATAAAGCAAACTAGCTCGGAATTTCATTCAGAATTATTACAAGAATTATTAGAACAATTGCAGTTAGGATAGAAAGAAGGCACTTATGAAAAAAGAGCGCGTAGATATTTTAGCGTTTAATCAAGGATTATTTGAAACCAGAGAAAAAGCTAAACGAGCAATCATGGCAGGGCTTGTTTATAATGATAAAAATGAGCGCTTGGATAAACCAGGAGAGAAAATTTTAATTGAAACACCTCTTCAAGTAAAAGGACAAACACTTCAATATGTTTCTCGTGGTGGCTTAAAGCTGGAAAAGGCTTTGGATGTATTTAAATTAGATGTTGCTGACAAAATCATGCTGGATATTGGTTCATCCACTGGGGGATTTACAGATGTCGCTCTGCAAAATGGCGCGCGCTTAAGCTATGCGCTAGATGTTGGCTATAATCAGCTAGCTTGGAAAATTCGTCAAGATGAACGAGTAGTCGTGATGGAGCGGACGAATTTTCGGTACAGCCAACCAGAAGATTTCAAAGAAGGAATTCCAGATATGGCGACTATTGATGTGTCGTTTATCTCTCTGAAACTAATCTTACCTCCACTACATAAAATTCTTAAACCTGGTGGTAAAGTAGTCGCTCTGATCAAACCTCAATTTGAAGCAGGAAAAGAGTTGGTAGGTAAAAAAGGAATTGTTCGTGAAGCGCAAACCCACGAATTGGTTTTAAATGATATTCTCTCATTTGCTCAAGGACATGGTTATTCAGTTAGTGGGTTGGATTATTCACCTATTACTGGCGGAGAAGGAAATATCGAATTTTTAGCTTATTTAACATCAATCGAAGATTCAGTGGTTGAAGATCTTTCAAAGGAAATTTCAACAGTTGTTGATAAAGCTCATAAGAAGTTGAAAGGGTAGTTTTCAAGAAACGGCGATCACGTTTTCTTTGAGCATGATAGTTAATCGATAAGACTGAGAGAAAACATCAGATGTTTTGTTTCAGCCTTATTTTTTTATGCTTTCAAAATGAATAAAAATACGCTATGATAAAATGGAAATAAATCGAGAAGGAGTATATTATTATGAGAAAAAAAGATCGGCATCGTCTGATTACTCGTTTATTAGCTGATAAAAATATCCAAAAACAAGAAGACTTTGTAACCTATTTAGAAGAAAAAGGGATCGAAGTTACTCAAGCAACGATTTCTCGTGATATCAAAGAAATGAAATTGATTAAAATTCCTTCTATAGATGGCGGTTATCGCTATAGCATACCAGCAGAAACCAAAGAAGATACATCTTTAAAATTAGAAAAACTAATGAAAGATGCATTTGTTTCCGTAGATCAGATGGAAAAGCAAGTTATTTTGCGTACAATACCAGGTAACGCTGCGGCAGCCTCTAATTTAATAGAAAAACATTATAAAGAAATTGTCTTTGCAGCAATCAATGATGATGACAGTGTGTTGATTATTGCTCGGACGGAACAAGATGCCGCATATTTAAAAAATGAATTTTTCAAGTATTTATAAAATCGAGGTGAATAAAAATGCTGCAAGAACTTTCTGTAAAGAATTTTGCGATCATTTCCTCTTTGCAATTGGAATTTCAGATGGGAATGACCGTTCTGACAGGTGAGACAGGTGCGGGGAAATCAATTATTATTGATGCGATGGGACTTTTAACAGGTGGCAGAGGATCAAGTGATTACATTCGGCAAGGTGCTTCGAAATGTACCTTAGAAGGATTATTTACGATGCCTAAAAACCAAGAGCTGTTCAATCTATTGGAAGAATTAGGAATCGAAATGGATGAAGAATCGATCGTGATCCAAAGAGATATTTCTACTTCTGGAAAAAACGTTTGTCGGGTCAATGGACGCATCATCAATATTGCAAATTTACGAAAAGTCGGAGAATTTTTAGTCGATATTCATGGCCAAAATGAGCATCAAGAACTAATGCAAAGCGACAAACATTTAGGTATGTTGGATGATTTTGGCGGCAAAGAGCTGTCCAAAATCAAAGAGCAATATGAAGAGAGTTATTCTGAATACCGCATGATTGAAAAGAAAGTTCGAAATCGCCAAAAAAATGAAAAAGAATTTGCCCAACGCATGGATATGCTGCAGTTTCAAAGTGATGAAATTGCTGCGGCGGAACTTGTTTTAGGTGAAGAAGAGCAATTGATCGAAGAACGAAATAAACTGGGGAATTTCCAAAAAATCGCTGATGCATTAGCGACAAGTTATGAAGCAATCAACGGTGATGGAGACAGCAGTCTAGATAAAATCGGATATGCGATGAATGAATTGTTATCCATTGAAACCTTAGACCCAGAATACAAAGCAATATCAGAAGCAGTTCAAAATAGTTATTATCTATTACAAGAAGCTAGCGGAGATTTGTCTAGACACATCGACAGTTTAGAGCTGGATGAAAATCGATTGAACGAAGTAGAGACAAGGCTGGAACTCATCCGCCAAATGAAAAGAAAATATGGTGAATCTATCGAATCGATTCTTGATTATTATCAAGAGATTACACGTGAATTGGCAGATGCTGATTTTCTGGAAGGAAAAACTGGAGAACTAGAAACCTTGCTGATTGAAAAGAAAAATCAGGTAATCAAAAATGGCTTGAAACTTCGAGAAATCCGGAAAAAAATCGCAAAAACACTTGAAAAAAATATCTTACGTGAATTAAAGGAATTGTACATGGAGCGGACGGTTTTTGATATTCGCTTTACGGAATTGCCAGAAGAACAATTCACAGAAGAAGGGTTGGATCAAGTTGAATTTTACATCACAACAAATCCAGGAGAACCGTTAAAACCTTTGGTAAGAGTCGCTTCTGGTGGAGAACTTTCTCGTGTAATGCTGGCGTTGAAAACCATTTTTTCTAAATCTCAAGGAATTACTAGTATTGTTTTTGATGAAGTCGATACAGGAGTCAGTGGTCGTGTGGCGCAAGCGATTGCCGATAAGATTTATCAGATTTCAGAAAACTCACAAGTGCTGTGTATTACTCATCTGCCCCAAGTTGCAGCCGTAGCGGATCATCAATATTTTATCAAAAAAGAAATTATTGGTGAGCGGACCGAAACGAAAGTTATCCGATTGAAACAAAAGGAACGGGTGGCAGAAATTGCGCGTATGCTTTCTGGCAGTGAGATTACTAAATTAACGACTGAACATGCAAAAGAATTACTAAATATGGCTGGAAATGAAGGGAAGGCTAAGTAAGATTTGTTTGTTTTGAACGAGATAAAAAAATGGAGAAGAATGATGACAGCGTAATGTTCATCGTTCTTCTCCATTAATGTTTATTTAGTTGATTATCTTAAACTCATGATAGCAGTCAAAATTGTTGAGCCCGCAATGGCAATTAGCATCAACCAAACAACGACTTTAGTGACTTTTGAAAAAGTACTTGTCTTTTTATCGTTCATTGATTATACACATCCTTATACTTTACTTTCTCTAGTTTACATCGTTTTACTAAAATCAGCAACTAGAAATTTTACAAAAGGTTTCGTTTTTTTAGCCGTCGAATCACGAAAATACATGTTGCTGTCGTGACAATAGAGATCCAAAAAAAAGCATCTTCTCGATTGGCGAACGGTAATTTTACGTTCATACCGAAGATTCCACCGATGATTGTGGGTATGGTCAAGACGATGGTTAAAGAAGTCAAAATCTTCATCACGTTGTTTAGATTATTGGAAACAATCGCTGAAAACGTATCACTAACTTTATCCACAAGCTTCAATTGAATACGGGTGGTCGTTGCCGCTTGTTTTGTTTCCACAAGAATATCGTGAAGTTTTGGGAGATGGGCTCTAGGATCTCTAAAAATTCGAGCGTTGTACAGCATATTTAAGACTTCCAAGTTAGAATTGATCGCTGAGTCAAAATAAACTAAACTTTTTTGGATGTCCATCATTTGATAGAGCTGACTATTTTCAGTTGAGACTTTTAACTCACCTTCAAGTTTATTTGTTTGGAAAATCAATTCCTTTAAAAAGCGATTGTAGCGGGTTGAAATTTGCCACGATAAGTACAAAATCAAAGTTTCTTGAATAGGTAATTCACTGTCTGGGACAGGCTGAGTAAGCATTTGTTTTAAAAAATCAGCAGAGTTATTGATAACAGTGATTACTTTTCCATTTGTTGTCAAAATAATTGCAAAGGGAAATGTATTCAATTGTGTGTAGCCACTAGGACTGATTGTTGCGTGCGGATATTGAAGCAACATCAGAGCCGGTTCTTCTAAAGTATTTTGGTGCAGACCTTCAAACCGCGAATTTTCGTTATCATCCAGTACACCTGTGATATAATCTTTAGGAAGTTCATAGGTCGTGACTAACTGATTGATTTCTTCTTCTGTAGGTTTTTCTACAGCAAGCCAGACTGTTTCATCTGTATCGGATTGTGAAGTAGTAAACTGTCCATTTTCTATTTTTAAATAATTAATCAAAATGCCACCTCGTTCTTTCAAGAATCTACTCTAATCTATTATAATGGAGTTGCCTTGTTTTTGGGAAATAAAGCTCTTGTAATTTGGTATTATTTAGGCACGAACTTTTAAACGAACTGAAACATCAATGTAAAGAAAATGAAGTATAGTTAATTAATGTGTGTTACGAAAGGAATTGTTAGGAAATGGTGTCGTTTTCAGTCATTATGCTTTTTTGGTATGTTTTTCCAGTAATTGTCTTATTTGCGTGTAATTTTATTATTTCAACGTTTTCTTTAACAGAACGTTACAAAGTAAAAGCACCGGATATCTCAATTCCATTTTTGTTTATAGGATTAAATGAATTGTCAAAAGATAGTTATGGGCAATCGATTGTTCCGTATATGGTCATTTCAGTTCTGCTTTTAGGGATCTGTGTTGCCGTTTTTCAGGCCTACTATTATGGTGATATCCTGTATGGTCGATATTTTAAAATGTTTTGGCGTTTAGTTTTTCTTTTCAGTCTAGTGTTATATGCGGTATTGATTTTATTGAATATTGTTCATTATTTCTCCTAAGAATGAACGAGTAAGCTAGAAGAAAAATAGTAACTCTAAAACTTAAATGTGTCGATTTATCTGTAGAATTGCTGGAACCGGAATGTGGGGTGTGCAACTTCAAAGGAGAAGTAAGCCAAATATCCAACCACTTTCCCCCACCAAAAATGGTTGTAATATTTTTATGAGAAAATTAAAATAAAAAAAGCAAAAAAAATCCCTTTAAAAATCGATTATACGGGTATTGATACCGCTTTTTCAGAAGAATAAACCATATCTTCAATTATTACAAACTTTTTAAATAACCATTAAATGAGGAGAGATTCACTGTTTTTGGTGGTAGAAAGTGGTGGGATGTGGTAGACTGTTTCTATCAAGTGGAAAAGTGGGGTAAATTGGCTATGTTTATGGGTGAATTTCAACATAATATAGATGCCAAAGGCCGACTCATCGTACCCGCTAAATTTCGAGACCAATTAGGTGAGAAATTTGTGGTGACTAGGGGAATGGATGGCTGTTTATTTGGTTATCCAATGTCCGAATGGGAACAACTAGAGGAAAAGCTAAAAGAAATGCCGCTAGCTAAAAAGGATGCCCGTACATTTGTCCGCTTTTTTTACTCGGCTGCAACAGAGTGTGAGATCGATAAACAAGGCAGAATCAATATACCTGCTGCGCTTAGAACTCATGGAAGTTTAGAGAAAGCTTGTGTAATTATCGGTGTTTCAAATCGAATCGAGATTTGGGATGAAGCGCGTTGGCAAGAATTTTCTACTGAAGCAGAAGAGAACTTTGATGAAATTGCAGAAACAATGATCGATTTTGGTTTTTAGAAAGAGGAGTAGTATGACGAAGGACTTTCAGCACTATACTGTTTTACTAAAAGAAACAGTTGACGGCTTACATGTGAAAGAAGATGGCATCTATGTCGATTGCACATTGGGCGGCGCAGGTCATAGTGAGTACTTACTCTCACAATTAGGCGAGCAAGGTCATTTATACGCGTTCGATCAAGATCAGAATGCATTGGATTTTGCGGCTCAACGATTAAAAAAATATGTTGATCAAGGCATGGTGACCTTTATCAAGTCGAATTTTCGACACTTAAAACAAGAATTAGCGAATCAAGGGATACATCATGTCGATGGTATCTTATACGACCTCGGTGTCTCTTCACCTCAGCTAGATGAAGCTGAGCGCGGATTTAGCTATCATCAAGATGCACCGTTAGATATGCGGATGGATCAAGATGCAGAATTATCTGCTTATGATGTAGTCAATGAATATAGTTATCATGACTTAGTGAAGATTTTCTTCCGTTACGGGGAAGAAAAATTTTCTAAACAAGTTGCTAGAGAAATCGAACGGGTACGTGAAAAAGCACCTATCGAAACAACTGGCGAATTAGTAGAAATTATCAAATCAGCAATCCCAGCGCCGGCTAGACGTAAAGGCGGACATCCAGCAAAACGGATTTTTCAAGCCATACGAATTGCGGTCAATGATGAACTGGGCGTTGTAGAAGAATCGTTAGAACAAGCGATTGCTTTACTCAATAAGAATGGTCGAATCAGTGTGATTACTTTTCATTCATTAGAAGACCGCATTGTGAAAAGCATGTTTAAAGAATATAGCAGTATACAGGATTTACCGCCTGGGCTGCCAATGGTTCCAGAAGAATTTCAACCAGAATTAAAAGTAATTACTAGAAAGCCGATTTTACCAGGTGAGACTGAATTGGCTGAAAATAATCGCTCACGAAGTGCTAAATTAAGAATTGCCGAAAAAGTCAAACTAAACATATAAAGAAAGGGGTAACGACATGGCTGAGTTAAAAAAAGTGGATGATTTCCAATACGACATTCCAATAATGGATGAACCAGTCACGGGTCCTGAAAAAGAACCTAAAGTTCAAAAAAATGTAGGCCTACCCCAATCTCCTAAAAGGAAGCTGAGAAATATCTCACTTTTGGAAAAGACAATCGGCTTTTTATTGTTAGTAGCGATTATTGGAATAGCAGTTCTCACCATTCAAGTTCGTACATCTATTACACAAATGACAAATGTAATCACTGAAACGCAAACGACTATCCAAGAAAAAGAAGAGTCTGCTTTGAAATTAGAACAACAAAAAAACGAATTATCAAAAGCAGATCGTATCAAGGAAGTCGCAAAGAACAAAGGCCTTTCAGATAACCTTGAAAATATAAGGAAAGTGAAATAAATGAGCATAAAAAATAAAATAAAGAATTTTGTCAAAAAGAAGAACTTAAATCCAATGAACAATCGTAAAAAAGTAGGCATTATTTTATTTGCTACGAGTATTGGATTGTTCTTTTTATTTGCCTTTAGATTAACGTACATAGTAGCTGTTGGAAAAGTAGCAGGTGTTTCTTTACCAGAAAAAACAGCCAATCTTTATCAAGGTAGCAGTGTAGTCAAAGCTAAAAGAGGGGCTATTTTAGACCGTAATGGGGAAGTGATTGCAGAAGATGCTACATCATACTCTGTTTATGCTATTTTATCAGAGACATATTTAGGCGAGGAAAATAAAAAGCTTTATGCACAGAAAAAAGATTTTCAAACCTTAGCAGAAATTTTAGATAGAAATACTGAGCTGACTAAAGATGAAGTTTTGAGCTTTTTAAACAGCGGAGTTAATGAAGATGGTTCAGTAAAATTTCAAGTGGAATTTGGTTCTAAAGGGAAAAATCTCACATTAGAAACAAGACAAAAAATTGAAGATGAACTCAAAGAAAAAAAAGTAGCTGGTTTATACTTTGAAGGACATCCCGCTAGAATTTATCCTAATGGTGTATTTGCCTCCCATTTTATCGGGTACACATCGTCGGCTGATTCAGATGATGATTCCAAAGGCTTAGTAGGAAAAATGGGCTTAGAAGAATCTTATAATGATGTTTTGAGTGGTAAAGACGGCAAAATTGATTATGAAAAAGATGTTTATGGAAATCCATTACCAGGGACGGTGGCTAGTGAAAAGAAAGCTGTTGATGGTAAGGATATCTATACAACGATCGACAGTCGCATACAAAGTCGGTTAGAAACGTTATTAGATCCTGTTATGGAAGAATATAAACCAGAAGATATGACGGCTATGCTGATGAAAGCTAAAACAGGCGAGATACTTGCTATGTCACAACGTCCATCTTTTAATCCTGAAACCAAAGAAGGTTTAGGTAAAGACACAGTTTGGCGTAATATTTTAGTAGAAGATAAATTTGAGCCTGGTTCAACTATGAAGCTATTTACAGCGGCAGCGGCAATGCAAGAGGGTAAATTCAATCCTAATGCGACATTTGCTTATCCAGCTGGTGGCTATAAATTAGATGATCGAACAGTAAATGACCATGATTTTGGTGCAGTTGGACCATTAACATTCCGTCAGGCTATCTCTTGGTCTAGTAACGTTGGGATGCTTACCTTGGAACAAATGATGGGCGGCGATAAATGGAAAGAGTACTTGGAAAAATTTGGATTTGGTAAATCAACGAATTCAAGTTTAGCTGGGGAATCAGCTGGAGAGCTTCCAGGGGACAACTGGGTCGACCAAGCAATGTCTTCATTTGGTCAAGCAATCTCTGTTACAAACTTCCAAATGATGCAAGCTTATACAGCAATTGCTAACGATGGTTCTATGTTAAAACCACAATATATCAGTAAAATTGTAGATAAAAATACTGGTGAAGAAAAAGTGACACAACCAGAAAAAGTAGGTCAACAAATAATAACTCCGCAACAGGCAAGTGATATTCGGACTTACATGATTGATACCGTAGAAGATCCCAATTATGGGATTGCTTACGATGTTTATAAAGTACCGGGCTATCATGTAGCAGCCAAAACGGGAACAGCTCAAATTACTGGAGAAAATGGGTATATGGCTGGTTTAACAGATTATACGTATTCAGTTGTAGAAATGGTACCTGCTGACAATCCAGAGTATATTTTGTATCTTACAATGAAAAAACCTCAGACGTATACTAGAGAAGCACTTTCCAAGATTGCTAATCCATTAATGCAAGTTGTAATGGATTCAATGGATAGTGAATCAAAGGAAACGGTTGAGGTAGCAAAATAAATAGTTAAAAAGAATAAACAAGATAGACCAATACGAGTCGAATAATTAGGAGAGATATCATGGAGTGGACACAAATTTTTATCCCCATAGTCTGTAGTTTTGCTATTACGGTGGCAGTAATGCCGATGTTTATTGGTTATTTTCAAATGAAAAAACAAGGTCAAACAACACGTGAAGATGGTCCAACTTGGCATAATGTGAAAACTGGTACGCCAACGATGGGTGGTTTGGTTTTCTTAGTAGCGAGTTTTATCACATCACTATTAGTGGGATTATGGAAACAAGAACTTACTCCTTCTCTACTGATTATTTTATTTATCTTGGTACTGTATGGATTATTAGGATTTCTTGATGATTTTATCAAAGTATTCAAAAAAAGAAATATGGGCTTAAATTCCCGTCAAAAATTAATAGGACAAATTATCGGCGGTCTAGTTTTCTATTTTGTTTATCGCTCTGAAGGGCTTTCCGATTCATTAGATTTATTTGGGATTGTTTCGTTGCCTTTAGGTATTTTTTATGGTGTGTTTGTCATCTTTTGGTTAGTTGGATTTTCAAACGCTGTGAATTTAACGGATGGTATTGATGGGTTGGTTGCAGGATTAGGTACGATTTCATTTGCTACCTATGCAATCATCGCTTGGAAACAACAACAATTTGATGTTGTCATCATATGTTTAAGTGTAATTGGTGGTTTGTTAGGATTCTTTCCTTATAATAAAAAACCTGCGAAAATCTTTATGGGAGATGTTGGTTCACTTGCTTTAGGTGGATTACTGGCAGCTATTTCCATTATCTTACATCAGGAATGGACATTGCTTTTAATTGGATTAGTTTATGTTTGTGAAACAGCTAGTGTTATTTTGCAAGTTACGTCATTTAAATTATTTGGAAAAAGAATTTTTAAAATGTCGCCGGTTCATCACCACTTTGAAATGTGTGGATGGTCTGAATGGAAGATCGATATTGTTTTTTGGTTAACAGGTGCGGTTTGTTCAGCTATTACATTGTGGATTATATTTTAAAGATATAATGAGCGATTTGACATAGCTAGCATCAAGAAGCATCTCGTATGAAAGTAGATAATTTTCTACAGAGCTAACCGCTTCTTTCAGCTTTTCTAAGATAAGGGGAAATTATAATGAAAAAAATAACAGATTATGAAAACAAAAAAGTCCTTGTTCTTGGGCTTGCTAAAAGCGGTGTTAGTGCTGCGAGATTGCTACATGAGTTAGGTGCGTTAGTGACAGTCAATGACTTTAAACAATTTGATCAAAACCCGGAAGCCCAAGATTTATTAACCTTGGGTATTCGTGTTGTTACAGGTGGACATCCAATTGAACTTTTAGATGAAGAGTTTTCTCTGATTGTAAAGAATCCTGGAATCCCGTACACGAATCCTTTAGTAGAAAAAGCAATAAGCCTGAATTTGCCGGTTCTCACTGAAGTTGAGTTAGCATATCAAATTGCTGAGTGTCCTATTATTGGAATAACTGGGACAAACGGTAAGACAACTACAACTACAATGATCGGATTGCTTTTAAATGCTGAGCGTAAAAGTGGAACTGCTCGTTTAGCTGGAAATATCGGTTATCCAGCTAGTGAAGTTGCAGAAGAGGCGAGCGCAACGGATGATATTGTGATGGAATTATCAAGTTTCCAATTGATGGGAATTCAAACATTCCATCCTCAAATCGCTGTGATTACAAATATTTACGAAGCTCATTTAGATTATCATGGTTCACGAAATGAGTATGTAAAAGCCAAATGGGCTATCCAAGAAAACATGGAGGAACATGATTTCTTAGTATTAAATTGGAACCAACAAGAGCTTCAAGAATTAAGCAAAACAACCAAAGCTGCAATTATTCCGTTTTCAACAAAAGAGAAAGTCGCAGGAGCTTATCTTGCAGATGAAAAAATATACTTCAAAGATGAATACATTATGCTAGCAACAGAATTAGGTGTGCCAGGCGCTCATAATGTTGAAAATGCACTGGCTGCGATTTCTGTAGCGAAACTAAAAGGCGTACCTACTGATGCAATCAGACAAACATTAATGATGTTTACTGGAGTGCCGCACCGTACACAATATGTAGGTGAAGTTGCAGGGCGTAGATTTTATAACGATTCAAAAGCGACGAATATATTAGCGACAGAGATGGCTTTAAGTGGTTTTGATCATTCCTCACTAATTTTATTAGCTGGTGGTTTAGACCGAGGCAACAGTTTTGATGAGTTGGTCTCTTCATTAAAAGGAATCAAAGCAATCGTGCTTTTTGGAGAAACGAAAGAAAAATTACAGCAAGCAGCAGTTGAGGCTGGCATAAAAACAATAAAATTAACAGAAAATGTCCAAACGGCTGTAAGTGATGCCTATGATTTTTCCGAAAAAAATGATACTATTCTATTATCGCCTGCGTGTGCAAGTTGGGATCAATACCCTAATTTTGAACTGCGCGGAGATGCGTTTATTCACGCAATGCACCAGCTAAAAGACTTAGAAAAGTGAGAGAATTATGAAGATATTAATGACCGGTGGCGGAACAGGCGGACACATTTATCCTGCCTTAGCTTTTGTTAACTATGTAAAACAAGTAGAACCAGATACAGAGTTCATGTATGTAGGGACAGAAACAGGTCTGGAAAGTCAAATTGTTCCAAAATACAAGATTCCATTTAAAACGATCAAAATCCAAGGATTTCGACGTTCACTTAGTCCACAAAATATTAAAACAGTCTATCTTTTCCTAAGTAGCATCGGAAAAGCTAAAAAAATTATCAAAGATTTTCAACCTGATGTAGTTATTGGAACGGGAGGTTATGTATCTGGCTCGGTCGTTTATGCGGCAAAACAGCTAAAAATACCGACGATCGTCCACGAGCAAAACAGTATACCTGGAATAACAAACAAATTTTTAAGCAAATATGCCACCAAAGTAGCGATTTGTTTTCCTGATGTAGCCGAACATTTTCCTGAAAACAAAGTTATTTTGACAGGGAATCCACGTGCTCAAGAGGTAGTAACGATCAAAAAAACAGATATATTAAGTGAATATGGCTTAGATCCTGACAAAAAGACAGTTGTTATTTTTGGTGGAAGCCGGGGCGCATTGAAAATCAATCAGGCATTTGTTGAAGCCCTTCCTTTGTTTGAACAAAGAGATTATCAGGTTCTTTATGCATCTGGTGAGCGATATTATAAAGAATTAGAAGAAACGTTAAATCTTTCTGAAAAGAAATTGACAAACGTAAGCATTCAGCCTTATATTGATAAAATGGCAGAAGTTCTAGCGTCGGCAGATCTAATGGTCGGTCGAGCTGGTGCCACTTCAATCGCAGAATTTACAGCATTGGGTTTACCAGCAATTTTGATTCCAAGCCCATACGTTACCAATGATCACCAGACGAAAAATGCTCAAAGTTTAGTCAAATCCGGAGCAGTTGAAATGATTGCTGATCAAGAACTTACAGGTCTGAAACTAGCAACTGAAATTGATGCAATTTTATTAGATGGATCTCGTCATAAATCAATGGCTGCTGCATCAAAACAAGAAGGCATCCCAGATGCTGGTGAACGACTTTACAAAGTGGTAAAAGAAATAACTGGATAGGAGGTGTGGAAGATTAGTAAGAAAAAAGAAGATCCAGGGGGAAAAGAAGAGCAAAAACTGGATACTACTGAACAACCAGATGAGCAGAATCTGACCCCATGGCAAAAAGAAAATCTCGAGTATCTAAAAACACAAGGCGATCAACCAAGCTGGAGCCCTTCTCTAGTATCTGATGAAAAAGAAGAGCAAGAAGAGCTTGCTGAAGAAGCTGAGACTGAAATCGAAGACGTTCCTTCAGAAGAACCTGTACCAGAGGAAAAACAAAAGAAAACTTACGAATCTTTTGCAGACCGCTTACCAAAAATAAAAAAAGTACGAAATAAACGATTGTATCGCAGACTAACTTTGATCGTATCAGTCTTTTTGATTGCAATAGTGATCGTCCTTTATTTTGTTTCGCCACTTAGTAAGTTAGGAAATATCGGTGTTACAGGAAATGAAGCTGTTGATAGCCAGAAAATCATTGTTCAATCTAAACTAGAGAAAGGCAAAAGTTTATGGGAACAGTTTGGCGATAGAGATATTTATGAAAAGAAAATCGAACGTCAATTACCACGAGTTAAAAAAGCAACAATTTTATTGAGTGGAATCAATTCATTCAACATAAAAATTGAAGAATATAAAGTCGTGGCTTTAGAATCTATCGAGAATGTTTTTCATCCTATTTTGGAAAATGGCAAAATTTTACCAGAAGAAATGAAAGCACCTGTGAGCGGTATGCCGGTTTTTCAAAATTTTAAAGATCAGTCGATTATTAAAAACTTAATGAATTCTTATAATAAACTTCCGGAGGATATAAAACAAAATATTTCGGAAATTCGCTATGCACCATCTAATGCAAATAAAGAATTGATTAATCTTCATATGAAGGATGCCAATCAAGTCATCGTTAATATCTCTCAATTAGAAGAGAAAATGGCGTATTATACGAAGGTTGCCAGTCAAATGGAAAAACCTGGAATCATCGATATGGAAGTTGGTATTTTCTCATATCCTTTTAATAATGAGCCTGCTGAAGAAGGCGTAGAAGAATCTTCACAGCCAGTTGATCAAAGTTAAGAAAAATAAAAGAATAAAATAGTAGAATCTACTTTCTAAAAAGCCTATGTTTATGGTAAAATTGAAAGAAGTGAGTATTCATAAAAAAATATATATTTAAACGGGCATTTTAGGTCCGCTTACATATTGGAATTAATAGGAGGAGGAACCCCATTCATGGCAAAGACAGGAATGTATGTAGGCCTTGATATTGGTACAACATCAGTAAAAGTTGTAGTTGCTGAGTTTATCGAAGGTCAAATGAATATCATTGGCGTAGGAAACGCAAAATCTGATGGATTAAATCGAGGGATCATTGTCGATATAGATAAAACAGTAAATGCGATTCAAAGAGCAGTAAGACAAGCAGAAGAAAAAGCGGGAATTCAAATTAAAAGTGTGAATGTGGGGTTACCAGCAAACTTACTTGAAGTGGAAAATTGCCAAGGAATGATCGCTGTAAGTAGTGAGTCAAAAGAAATCACTGATGAAGATGTAAGAAACGTTGCATCGGCAGCTCTGGTTCGTTCAACTCCTCCTGAACGTCAAATCGTAGCAATCCTGCCTCAAGAATTTACAGTAGATGGGTTCGAAGGGATCAAAGATCCTAGAGGAATGATTGGCGTTCGTTTAGAAATGTTTGGAGTGGTCTTTACAGGTCCAAAAACAATTATCCATAATACAAGAAAATGCGTTGAAAAAGCAGGCTTAACAGTCAATGAATTAGTTATTATGCCATTAGCTCTAACTGAAACAGTTCTTTCAGATGGTGAAAAAGATTTTGGTACCATCGTGATAGATATGGGTGGTGGTCAAACAACAACTTCTGTGATGCATGACAAACAATTGAAGTTTACTCATGTGAATCAAGAAGGTGGAGAATTTGTCACTAAGGATGTTTCTATTGTATTGAATACATCATTCAATAATGCAGAAGCATTAAAAATCAATTATGGTGATGCATATCCTGAAAGAACATCTGTAAGTGAAGAGTTTCCAGTCGATGTGATTGGTAAATCTGAACCTGTAAAAGTTGATGAACGTTATCTTTCAGAAGTCATCGAAGCAAGAGTTGAACAAATCTTTAAGAAATCTAAAGAAGTGTTGGACGAAATCGATGCTTTAGAACTTCCAGGCGGAGTGATCTTAACTGGTGGCGGCGCAAGCCTTCCTGGTGTAGTTGACTTAGCACAGGAAATCTTTGATGCAAGTGTGAAATTATATGTTCCTAATCATATGGGGCTTCGTAACCCAGTATTTACTAATGTGATTAGTATCGTAGAATATTCTGCGCAATTAAATGACATTTATCATATTGCTAAAGGCGCGATTCCTGGCGCAAAGATCAAATCATCACAGCCAATTGCGATTCAGCAAGAAGTACAATATGATACGTATGCAGATACAACGCAAGATGATTACGAAGATTCTGAAATACACGAATCTGGTGAAAAAGTTACAGGCAAGATCAAAGACTTCTTCTCAAACATCTTTGACTAACAATTAAAACAGGAGGAAACGATACTATGGAATTTTCTTTAGATAACAACATTAACAATGGCGCTGTCATCAAAGTTATCGGTGTAGGCGGCGGCGGTGGCAATGCTGTTAACCGCATGATCGATGAAAACGTTAAAGGCGTTGAATTCATCGCTGCAAATACAGATGTACAAGCCCTTAAAAACTCAAAAGCTGAAACAGTGATCCAACTTGGCCCTAAATATACACGTGGTTTAGGTGCAGGATCTCAACCAGAAGTCGGTCAAAAATCAGCAGAGGAAAGCGAACAAGTACTTTCAGATGCGTTGCAAGGCGCGGATATGATTTTTATCACTGCTGGTATGGGCGGTGGAACAGGAACAGGAGCTGCTCCTGTTGTTGCTAAAATCGCAAAAGAATTAGGTGCATTAACAGTTGGTGTTGTTACAAGACCATTTAGTTTTGAAGGACCAAAACGCGGACGCTATGCAGCAGAAGGAATTGCGCTATTAAAAGAGAATGTCGATACATTATTGATTATTTCTAATAATCGCTTATTAGAAGTTGTTGACAAGAAGACGCCTATGCTTGAAGCTTTCCGTGAAGCTGACAATGTATTACGTCAAGGAGTACAAGGTATTTCAGATTTGATTACAGCTCCTGGTTACGTTAACTTGGACTTTGCTGACGTGAAGACAGTTATGGAAAATCAAGGAACAGCCTTGATGGGAATCGGTGTTGCTAGCGGTGAAGACCGTGTAATAGAAGCTACTAAAAAAGCAATCTCTTCTCCATTGCTAGAAACATCAATTGATGGAGCTGAACAAGTATTGTTAAACATCACTGGTGGCTTGGATATGACATTATTTGAAGCACAAGATGCTTCTGATATTGTAACAAGTGCTGCAACAGGCGATGTAAACATTATCTTGGGTACATCGATCAATGAAGATTTAGGCGATGAAATTCGCGTAACTGTTATTGCAACTGGGATCGATCCTTCAAAAAAAGATCGTAAACCCCAACGTCAAAACAGACAAACTCAAATCCAAACTGTACAACAAGCACCAGTCTTGGATATGGAGCAATCAAAACCATCACAGCCACAACCACAAGAAGAGACAAGTGCGTTCGGTGACTGGGATATCCGTCGTGAGCAAAATGTGCGACCTAAAGTGGAAGATACAACATTTGAAAACGTTGAGAAAAAAGATTTTGAAACATTCCATCGTGAAGAACCATCACAAAATAACGATGATGAATTAAATACACCACCATTTTTCCGCAGAAAAAGATAGGAGTGACTTTGGACCATGCTAGTTGAAAACTTAGAACAAATAAATCAAGAAATTCAGCTAGCATGCCAAAAAGCTCAGCGGTCAGACAATGATGTAACAATGATTGCCGTGACCAAATCAGTGGGAAACGATAGGGCCAAGGAACTTGCTGAACTTGGTATTGAGGATATGGCTGAGAACCGAGTAGATAAATTACTCGAAAAGAAAATGGCACTGGAAAATTTTTCGTCTATTAAGTGGCATTTGATTGGTAATTTACAGCGTAGGAAGGTAAAATTAGTAATTAACGAGATAGATTATTTTCACGCTCTAGACAGTTTAAGTTTAGCAGAAGAAATTCAAAAGCGGGCAGAGAAGCAAATTTCCTGTTTTGTTGAAGTGAATATTACTGGTGAAGAAAGCAAGCACGGGTTTAAATCAAATGAAGTTCTTGATTTTATACATCAATTAGCAGCATTTGATAAGATCAAAGTCGTAGGATTAATGACTATGGCGCCGCTAGATGCTTCTGAACAAGTGTTGCACAAGGTATTTTCTGAGCTGAAAAATCTGCAAGAAGCAGTAAATAATCTACATCTGTCATATGCACCGTGTACAGAACTTAGCATGGGAATGAGTAATGATTTCCCAATTGCTATTGAAGAAGGTGCAACTTTTGTACGAATCGGAACAGCAATTTTCAGAGGTGCGTAAAGGAGGGGAATCTATGTCAATTTTTAGTAAAAATGCGTTATCGAGCTTTTTTGGATTATCTGGTGAAGATGAATATGATAATTATGATGAATACGAAGAGCAAAAGGTTGTCAATGAACAACCAAGACAGACGGTTCGACAAGCACAGGTACAACCAAAAACAACTGAGCCTTTAACCGAAAAACCATCTGCTCGTTATCGTTCAACAGAAACGCATCAGGATAAGAAAGAAAGCCGTCAGGAAACAGCATTTAATGAGAAAAAGGTTGTCTCCATGCGTAGTTCTAATAACTCAAATTCTAAACGTTCACAAGATGCACATAATTCAAGTAGACCAGGTAAGATTACCATTATTGAACCTAGAGTTTATTCTGAGGCAATGAATATTGCTAAGCATATTATTGCAAGTGATGCTGTATTGATTAATTTTCATTTAGTCGAAGAAAATCAAGCAAGAAGAATTGTTGACTTTCTTACTGGGACTGTTTACGCATTGGATGGAGATATTCAACGTGTGGGCGATGAAATTTTTCTTTGTACACCATCAAATATAGAAATCGATAGTGCTACAGCTCAATCGTTAGCTAAGAAACAAATGTTTGATTTCTAGTCAGGAGGTAATTATTATCGCTCTATTTATATATATTCTATATAAAGGTGTTCAAATCTATTCAGGACTTTTAATCATTTATGCATTATTATCTTGGTTTCCAGGAGCATATGATTCTACGTTTGGCCGCTTGATTGCAAGAATTTGCGAACCTTATTTGAGCTTATTTGATCGTTTGAATTTAAGAATAGGTATGGTAGGTTTCAATGTAATGATTGCGATTATTGTGTTGAATTTAGCTGCAAGCGGATTGGGTCGTATTTTACAATCGATCATGTATTAATAAAAGAAAGGATGATTTATCTATGAACGCAAATGTGTATCAACATTTTCGAAAAGATGAGCATCCTTTTATTGATTCTGTGGGTGATTGGCTAGAACAAGTCGAAAGCCAGTACGCCCCTTACTTATCAGATTTTTTAGATCCTAGACAAGCTTATATTTTAGAAACGTTGATACGGCAAAATAGTGAGCTGGAGTTTCAATTCTATGGTGGTTATGAACAAGCTGAAAGAAAACGATGTCTTATCTATCCTGATTACTATGAACCAAAACAGGAAGATTTTGAAGTAGAATTACTAGAAATCGTTTATCCTGTGAAATTTTCGACTTTATCTCATGGCAAGGTGTTGGGGACCTTAGTCAATACTGGGATCAAACGCGAATATTTTGGAGATATAATTTCTGATAGTGATAGATGGCAAGTGTTTGTTGCTAAAGAGATAGCCAATTTCATTGAGAACCAAGTAGAAAAAATCGGGAAAATATCTGTAAGATTAGAAAAAAGAAAATATACGGAGATGATTCTTCCAAAAGATGACTGGACACATGAACGAACAACAATTAGTTCGTTACGTCTGGATAATTTGATCTCTACCGTATATAATATATCTAGACAGAGATCAAAACAATTGATCGAATCTGGAAAAGTCAAAGTGAATTGGACGGAAAATTTAAGACCTGATTTTTTAGTAGATTTATTAGATATTGTGTCTATTAGAGGTTTTGGTCGAGTTCAAATCCAAGAGTTGGAAGGTAAGACGAAAAAGGACAAGTTTCGTTTGTTATTGGGGGTTCTACGAAAATAATCCAAAGAGGTGAAGGAATATGGCATTAACTCCATTAGATATTCAAAATAAGAATTTCTCTACGAAAATGAGAGGATACAACCAAGACGATGTCGATGATTTCTTAGATCAAGTAACGAAAGATTATGAAGACTCTCTTCAAAAAACTCGTGAACTTGAAAAGTCATTAAAACACGCTGAAGAAAAATTACAATATTTCAATGAATTAAAAGATGCATTGAATCAATCAATCATTGTAGCTCAAGATACTGCAGATAAAGTAAAAACTAGTGCGAATAAAGAATCAGAAGTGATTGTTACTTCTGCTGAAAATACAGCGAATGAAATGATTTCTTCTGCTGAAAAACGTTCTAGTACTCTTATTACATCTGCTGAAGAAAAAGCAAAAGAAATCCTTACTGATGCAACCGATCGTGCCCGTCAGTTAGCTGCTGAAACTGATGACTTGAAGAAGAAGACACGTGTCTTCCACCAACGTTTAAGTTTAATGTTAGAAGCACAATTAGAACAAGTGAAAAGTGAAGAATGGAATGAGCTTTTAAAACCATTCTCAAGCTATGTAAGTGATTCTCATACTGTTATCAAAGAAGTATTGGCAGAAGAACTTGATAAAAGTGATGAAGTTGCTGCACCTCCTGTTGAGGCAGAAGAACAACCAACACTTGAACAAGCTGCAATGGACCCTAAAGCAATGCTTGATCTATTAAACAAAGATCCTAAATAATTTCGTAAATAAATAGAACAGAAAAGTCAATAACCATTCTTTTAGCGAGTCAATGATAGTGAAAGTTTGACAGATCCTGGTATTGAAAAGATCCTCTATTTTACTCAAGTTTGAACCAAGTAAAACTTGACGAGTGATTTCGTTAACAATTAACAGAGGAAATAATTGAGTTGATTAATTATTTTAAATTTGGGTGGTAACGCGAGTACTTTCGTCCCTTGGGATGAAGGTACTTTTTTGCTGTGAATCACTGCGACTGGCTCTGCCAGAGCAGATGATGAACAGTACTTGGCGAACGAAGAGAGAGAAGTGATCCGATCGAATCACTGCGATTGGCTCCGCCAGAGCAGATGATGAATAGTACTTGGCGAACGAAGAGAGAGAAGTCTCCTTACTAGTGAATCATCAAATACTAGAACAAGAGACTAAACTACAATCCATTTATAAATTGATACCTACAAATGAAAGTGAGGAAATAAAAAATGAAAATGAAAGAAACGTTACAGCTAGGAAAAACAGCTTTCCCAATGCGTGGAAATCTTCCAAATCGTGAAGTCGAGTGGCAAAAAGATTGGGAAGAACAAAAAATCTATGAAAAACGTCAAGAATTAAACGAAGGCAAACCAACATTTGTTCTTCATGATGGACCGCCATATGCAAATGGAAATATCCATTTAGGTCATTCATTAAACAAAATCAGTAAAGACATCATCATCCGTTCAAAATCAATGTCAGGTTTCCGTTCACCGTACGTTCCTGGATGGGATACACATGGCTTACCAATTGAACAAGTATTGACAAACAAAGGAATCAAAAGAAAAGAAATGACCTTAGCTGAATATCGTGAAAAATGTGAGGAATATGCACGTTCTCAAGTGGACACACAACGAGCAGATTTCAAACGTTTGGGTGTCGCAGGTGATTGGGAAAATCCTTATGTTACATTAGATCCTTCATATGAAGCAGCTGAAATTCGTGTATTTGGAAAAATGGCTGAAAAAGGCTATATTTACAAAGGCTTAAAACCAATTTACTGGTCTCCATCAAGTGAGTCATCATTAGCGGAAGCTGAAATCGAATATAAAGATGTTAAATCTGCTTCCATTTATGTAGCGTTTAAAGTGGTTGACGGTAAAGGAATCTTAGATACTGATACATCTTTTATCATCTGGACAACAACACCTTGGACACTTCCTGCAAACTTAGGAATTTCAGTAAATCCTACTTATCAATATGTGGTTGTGAATGCATATGGCAAAAAATATGTAGTGGCTAAAGATCTTTTAGAAACGGTTAAAGAAGCAATTGGCTGGGATGAAGTTGAAGTTTTAGAAACAATTTCTGGTAAAGACATGGAATATATGACAGCTCAACATCCATTTTATGATCGTACATCCTTAGTAATGTTAGGCGATCACGTTACCTTAGATGCTGGTACTGGTTTAGTTCATACAGCTCCAGGACATGGTGAAGATGACTATATCGTGGGTAAAAAATATAACCTAGATGTTCTTTCACCAGTTGATAATCGTGGAGTGTTTACCGATGAAGCTCCAGGTTTCGAAGGAGTTTTCTATGATAAAGCGAACCCAATGATCACAGCTTTACTTGACGAAAAAGATGCATTATTAAAATTGGATTTCTTTACACATAGTTATCCACATGACTGGCGTACAAAAAAACCAGTTATTTTCCGTGCGACACCACAATGGTTTGCATCAATCGATAAATTCCGTCAAAATATCTTAGATGAAGTAGAAAAAGTGGATTGGATTCTTCCCTGGGGGAAAACACGTCTTTATAATATGATTCGTGACCGTGGTGATTGGGTAATTTCTCGTCAACGTGCGTGGGGTGTACCCTTACCGATTTTCTATGCGGAAAATGGCGAAGCGATCATCACACCAGAAACAATCGAACATGTCGCTAATTTATTTGCTGAGCATGGTTCAAATGTTTGGTTTAAGCGTGAGGCAAAAGAGTTATTACCAGAAGGCTTTACACATCCAGGTTCTCCAAATGGTGAATTTACGAAAGAAAATGACATCATGGATGTTTGGTTTGATTCAGGATCTTCTCATGAGGCAGTGTTACGTCAACGTCCAGAGTTGACTTTCCCAGCTGACATGTATTTAGAAGGCTCAGATCAATACCGTGGTTGGTTCAACTCAAGTATTACAACAAGTGTAGCTATCAATGGTGTGGCGCCGTACAAAGCGGTCTTGTCGCAAGGATTTACATTAGATGGTGAAGGTCGTAAGATGAGTAAATCACTAGGAAATACAATTTTACCTGATAAAGTAATCAAACAAATGGGCGCAGATATTCTACGCCTGTGGGTAAGTAGTGTGGATTACGAAGCAGATGTACGTGTTTCAATGGATATTTTGAACCAAGTCTCTGAAGTTTACCGTAAAATTCGCAACACAATGCGTTTCTTATTAGCAAATACAAGTGATTTTGAACCAAATGAGCATACTGTAGCTTATGAAGAATTACGCTCTGTGGATAAATATATGGTTGTTCGTTTGAATCAAGTGATTCAAGAAATTCGTGAAAAAGGCTATGAAAAATATAATTTCATGCAAATTTATCGTTCTGTAATGAATTTCTTAACAGTAGATTTGTCTTCATTTTATTTAGACTTTGCCAAAGATGTTGTTTATATTGAAGCAGAAGATAACTACCAACGTCGTTGTATGCAAACAGTATTTTATCAAACAGCGGTAGCTTTAACAAAACTATTAACACCGATTATTCCACATACTTCTGAGGAAATCTGGAGCTTCTTGAAAGAAGACGAAGACTATGTTCAGTTAGCTGAATTCCCAGGATATGAAGAATTTGCCAACCAACAAGAGTTAATAGATACTTGGGCAGCATTTATGGACTTTAGAGATAATGTGTTAAAAGCATTGGAAGAAGCTCGTAATTCTAAATTGATCGGTAAATCGTTAGAAGCAAAAGTAACTGTTTATCCAAATGAACAAATCCGCGAATTATTAACAGCTGTTGAAGCAGATGTGGCTCAATTATTGATCGTTTCTGACTTTGAGGTCGCTGTTAAAACAGCAGATATTCCTGAAGCTGTTGAAAAATTTGATGACATGTCAATCCTTGTGGAAAAAGCAGAAGGTGAAACGTGTGAGCGTTGTCGTGCTGTACGTACAGATGTGGGTGAAGATGAAAAATTACCACATTTATGCGGACGTTGTGCTACAATCGTTGAAGAAAATTATCCAGAAGCAGTAGCTGAAGGATTTGAAGCTTAGAAAAGCAAAAAAACTGAGATATAACTTTTAAAGTTATATCCCAGTTTTTTTTAATCTAATTTTCCTCGTTCACGGTACCAAATATCTGGTTGCCAGTCCCAAGTGAAACCATCTTGTTCTAACAAGTTAAATGCAGCATCAGGTCCCATTGAACCAGCGGCATAATTAGGAAAGTCCACAGATGTCTTATCCCACGCCTGACGAATAATATCAACGATTCGCCAAGATTGAGCAACTTCATCCCAGTGAGAGAAGTTCGTACCATCACCATTTAAGCTGTCCAATAATAGCTTTTCATAGGCTTCAGGACTATTACCTGTTGTCTCTGCGCTATGGCGATAGTCTAATTTTACAGGAGTTGTAGAAAAACCTTGACCAATTTCCTTGCCATTTAGAGTCATTGAAAATCCTTCAGTTGGTTGGATATAAATTGTTAAGACATTTGGCGGTAAATCAGTTTTTTCACCACATTTATCGATATCATCCTTAAAGACATTAACAGGTACTTGTTTGAAAACGATATTGATACGTGTCCCTTTTTCTGTTAGGCGTTTTCCTGTTCGGATATAAAAGGGAACACCAGACCAACGGAAGTTATCAATTAAAAATTTACCAGCAACAAATGTCTCAGTTTGAGACTGTTCATCGACATTTGGTTCTTCGCGGTAACTAACAAATTCTTGGTCATCCAGTTTGCCTTGACCATATTGACCGCGAACGAAATTTTCTAATGCTTCTTTTTCTGAATACAGACGAATGGCTTGTAACGCTTTGACTTTTTCTGCACGTATTTCAGCTTCTGAAAAAGCAACTGGCGGTTCCATTGCTAACAAAGCTACAACTTGGAGAATATGGTTTTGAACCATATCTTTTAGCGCACCACTGTGATCATAATAACCACCGCGATCTTCTACACCAAGACTTTCGGCAAAAGTAATTTGAACATTATCGATATAACGATTATTCCATTGAGATTCAAAAATATTATTAGCAAAACGAATCGCTGATATATTTTGGATCATTTCTTTTCCTAAGTAATGATCGATTCTAAAAATATCTTTTTCAGGAAAAACGGCACGGATTTCTTCATTTAATTGATACGCAGAGTCATAATCAGAACCAAATGGTTTTTCTATGACTAAACGATCAAACCCATTATCTGTCAAGATTGCTTGAGATTTTAAGTGTTGAACAATTGTGCCGAAAAATTGAGGAGCCATGGCTAAGTAATAAATATGATTGCCTTCTAATTCGTATTTATCATTTAAAGAATCAGATAATTTTTTTAAAGTATCGTAATGCTCAGAGTCATTGACGTTATGTGCTTGATAGTAGAAATGACTTGAGAAAGCCTCGGCCTCTGCTTTTGTCGGATTTAATTCTTTAATTGTTTCACGGACGATTTCACGATAATAATCATCAGACCATTCTCTTCGTGCTGTACCGATGACGGCAAAATGTTCAGCTAAATTTCCTTTACGGTATAAACGGAATAAGGAAGGGTAAAGTTTTCTCTTTGCTAAATCGCCGGTACCGCCAAATATAGTAAATAAAGCTATTTTTTCATTCATTGTATTTCCCCGCTTTCTTGATGTCCATCGTTGAATAATCAGGACGTTTTCTTATAATCGATCAACAAAAATGGTACTTGCTGCTTTGTAACTAATTGCTAATTGTTTATTATCATTACTGATACTGATCGGCCCTTCATAAGCTGCAATATCATCGATTTTATATTCTTCGTGAATTTGTAAATCGATCGATACTAAATAATCAAGTAACTCTTTTTCATCTAATACACGAGCTATACGGATGGTTGTTCCAACAGGATAATCTATTAATGTTTGCCGCTTTTCTTCGTGAACTGGCTGATCATCTCCTGGAATAACACCGCCATGAGGACAAAATTTGGGTTGGTTCAAATAGTCAGACAAACGATTTGCTAATGTTTGCGAGGTAACATGTTCTAATACTTCAGCGTCATCATGAACTTCGTTCCATGAATAGTTTAAATGTTCGACTAAAAATACTTCCCACAATCGATGTTTGCGAATGAGTGTACTTGCCTTTTTTAGACCTATTTCAGTTAGTTGAACGCCTTGATAAGGTGAGTGCTCAACTAGTTTTTCTTTGACTAATTTTGAAATCATCTCACTAACAGATGCTGCTGAGACATCCAGACCAGAGACAATTTGTTTATTGTTGATTTTATTTTCATCGCCACCTAATTCAAAAATCAGTTTTAGGTAGTCTTCGCGATTCGGGGTCATATTGTTCATCCTTTCAAAGAAGCCATCACGATAAGTTTATCAGAAAATTGTTTTTTTGACCATTTAATAATATGTTAATCTTAAAAAAAACTGTGTTTTACTTTTGAAATAAAAAAAGAAGGAATAAACTCAGGATTGATAACGTTTTCTAAAGTTTTCTTCTATAAAAGTGAGCGGAAGTTTCTGAAACTTTTTTACTAGAAATTGAATTGTTAAAAATAAATTAGAATTTATAGAGCAAGTAAAGTTCTTGATCTAGGTATGGCTGAATTTTTATTTTATAGAAAAGGACTTTTTAGGGATTTTTGTTTTATAATGAATGAAAGTATCATTTTTGAGGAGCGAACGAGACATGAAGCAAAACAAGTATATTTTATCTATAGATCAAGGAACAACTAGTTCAAGAGCAATCGTCTTTGATCATGATGGACAAGAAATAGCTAAAGCCCAAAAAGAAATAACTCAGTATTTCCCTAATCCTGGTTGGGTTGAACATGATGCGAATGAGATTTGGAATTCAGTGCAGTCTGTCATTGCAGATGTGTTGATCGAGTCAAAGCTAAAACCAGCTCAAATCAAGGCAATCGGTATTACTAATCAGCGGGAAACCACAGTTGTTTGGGACAAGAGAACTGGAGAACCAATCTATCATGCAATCGTCTGGCAATCAAAGCAGACCAATGATATTGCGGATTGGTTAAAAGAAAAGGGGCACCAAGAATTTTTCCAAAAACGAACAGGTTTGATCATTGATTCTTATTTTTCAGCGACTAAGGTAAAGTGGCTTCTGGAAAATGTTGATGGGGCAAAAGAGAAAGCAGATTCGGGGCAATTGCTATTCGGAACTATTGATACTTGGTTGTTGTGGAAGCTTACCGGTGGAAAAGTCCACAAAACGGATTACACGAATGCTAGCCGAACGATGTTGTTTAATATCCACACATTAGATTGGGATCAAGAAATTCTAACTATTTTAGAGATTCCTAGAGCGATGTTGCCTAAAGTATGTTCAAATGCGGAAGTTTACGGATACACGGAAGATTATCATTTTTATGGAGAAAATATTCCAATTGCTGCGATGGCAGGTGATCAGCAGGCGGCTCTTTTTGGTCAAGCTGCTTTTGAAAAAGGAATGGTCAAAAATACCTATGGCACAGGCTCGTTTATTGTGATGAACACAGGAGAACAAGCAATTTTATCTGAAAATGGCCTATTAACGACGATTGGTTATGGACTTGATGGCAAGGTCAACTATGCTTTAGAAGGTAGTATTTTTGTTGCAGGATCTGCTGTTCAGTGGCTGCGTGATGGATTGAAGTTGATTGAAAAAGCGAGTGAATCGGAAGCTTTAGCAAGCCTAGTCCCTGATTCGGATGGCGTGTATGTTGTACCAGCATTTACGGGTCTTGGCGCACCATATTGGGATCAAGAAGCTAGAGGAGCTATTTTTGGTTTAACCAGGGGAACGACGAAAGAACATCTGATTCGCGCTACACTGGAATCAATTGCTTATCAAACAGCGGATGTTATTAAAACGATGGAAAATGATTCCAAGATTGATATCAAATTATTAAGAGCGGATGGCGGAGCCTCAAAAAATGATTTGTTGATGCAATTTCAAGCAGATATCATTGACAAACCCGTTGAAGCTGCAGATTTTTCAGAGACAACAGCTTTAGGTGTTGCCTACTTAGCAGGGTTAGCAGTTGGTTTTTGGAAAGATTTAGCTGAAATCAAAGCATTTACGCATCATGGAAAACGATTTGAACCGCAAAGTACTGAGGAAAAGCGAAAGGGCCTATACGATGGGTGGAAAAGAGCGGTTTATGCAACCATGGCTTATAAAAACGGGGAATAACTCACGATAAACGAAGTAAAGGAGGAGCAAGACGATGAACTATCGACCGCAAGTTTGGCAAGACGATACAAGTGATTACCAAGAAGTTGCTCCTGATTTTCGTTTACGTCCCTACATACAATCTTATTGGTTTAGTTATGCAGATTCGTCCAGTCCACCTAGCAGAGTTATTCCAGATTTATGTTCAGATCTGATTATTCAATTAAGCGTGGAATTAGATGTTTTACAAATTAATATTAGTGGTCCGAATACGAGCTTTTTTTATTCTTATTCGGATCAACCAACTATTTATTTGGGTATACGGTATTATTTGGGTGGTATGTATCCTTTTTTTAAGCAATCTTTTAAAGGGCTAAAAGATCAGTTAATTGAATTAGCGTTACTTGAAAAAAGAATGGTCATTGATTTGACTGATAAATTATCAGGGAAGAAGTCATTTAGTGATCTGATCACAGAGGTCGATTTGTATTTTTTAGAACGTTTGAATCGGTCATCGGGGAAAAAGATTTCGATACCCATTCAGACATTTATCGAAAATCATTGTCACTTAATCAGTTATGCTGAAAGTACAGCTAATAGTTCTTTATCCGAAAGAAGTCTGCAGCGATTATTTAGAGAAGAAACGGGACTTTCACCTTATGAAGTGTTTGATGTTTTACGTTTTCAAAAAGTGTATCAGGAATTGATCAGTGAACCCAATATCAGTCACTTAGACCTAGTTGAAAAATATGGCTATTTTGATCAGGCTCACTATTCTAGGAAAATGAAAAAAATGACTGGGCTAACGCCGCAAGCAATTCGTCAATATGTCGGAATTTTACAAGACAAGAATTAAGCAACGGATTATAATAAATGAAAAAGGATGGAGGTTCTTAAGATGAAATTAGATATGGTCGGAATCATTGTCGAGTCGATGGAGCAAGCAGTTTTATTTTATGAGCGTTTAGGCTTTAAGGTATTGGGAGAAAAAAATGCTGATTACGTAGAAGTGAATAATGAAGGAATGCGCATTTCACTAAATACTAAAAAAATGATCGAAGGAATTTATGGCTATCCGCCAAAAAGTGAAGGAGATAAAATCGAATTGGCTTTTCTCTGTGATTCTCCTGCAGAAATCGATCAAGTATGTGAAAAAATGAAAGGCTTTGGTTATGAGATTTTTCGGGAACCGTGGCAAGCTTTTTGGGGTCAGTATTACGCAATTATTAAAGATCCAGATGGAAATTTGTTGAGTCTGTTTTGTAATGATCCGTTGGAACAAGCTGATGAAAAATAAAATCCAGTATCTAAAAGACACGGCTAAAACATGGCCGGGAGCAACAGTTGATTATCGGGAAGACTGGGATTGTGATTATTTCGCAATAGAGAAGAAATGTTTCTGCATGCTTGGAACAAATAAAACAGGTGACTGGGTGATGACAGTCAAAGGGAATCCAGAAGAAAATGAATTGTTACGCGAGCAATATTCAGATGTGGTTCCAGGATATTACGCGAATAAAACACATTGGAATTCTTTTCTATTAGAGAATTCGTCGTTTACAGAAGAGCAGCTAGCCTTTTTCTTAAAAAAATCTTATGAACTAGTATTAAAGAAGTTCCCGAAAAAAGTTCAGATGCAGTATGTTTGATTATATGTAAAAACGTCGCTTTAAGATGAAAGTCTTAAAGCGACGTTTTTTGTTGAATTAACCTTGATGCAGATAAAAATTAACTAATGTGATGATCCACAAATGTGCTGGATAAAATACATAGAATAAATATTTAAAGAAAGGATTATCACTGCCTTTTTTACCGTTATATAAATGGATAAAAGGAATGACTGTAATAAATAGAAATTCTGGATTTGCACCTATGCTTTCTTTAATCATTTCAAAAGAATATTCGGGCAGTCCTACAATCGCCAGTAGCAACAAAGGAATTGCAAAGATAATATAGGAAATATCTCTCTTTTTTGCGTTTCCTCTGAAAAAATAACTAAGTAGCATAAATGGTATAACGACTAATCCGCCTTCTGCAGGAATTAAATTTAAGGCTATTGCTAGTACCAAGAGAATGACTGAAACAATAGCTCCAATTTTAAATACAGGTTCTTTCACTCGTTTTGAAAAATCGATCAGTGTTAAAATCGTCACGCCAAAAGCGAGTGTTAGAAAAATATTATTATGAACCTCATACATCGGATTTTTAATAATCAAGGTATTGATCAAAGTATTCCCTACAAACATGATTGCCGCCCAGCTATAGAGACGTAGTAAATAGTTTTTTCGGCTTCTTGTGTAATGGAAGCCTTCGACTGCCATAAATGCAAAAAACACAGCGACACAGCGCGTTAACATACCAATTGGTGTGTTAAATTGTGGGGGTAAAAGTGGTAAAAGGTGATCAGAGAGCATCAAGCCCATCATAATAAGTTTTAATTGATTTCCGTTCATTTCATTCTCCTAAATAAATATTATTTTATACTATCTATAGTATAAAAAAAATCACTCTATTTAGCGTGGGAATCAACGAACAAATAGATAACAAAAGTGAAAGGTGATCGCAGGTCTATTTTTTTAGTTGAACAAAAAAAAGCACACTAATAGTTTGTATAAAATGACAAAAAGATATAAAAAAGTTCATTTTTTTTTTGTGATCAAAAAGATGTTCAGTTTAGGATAGGAAAATGAAAAAAGAATATGAGAAACTTATAATATCAAATATAAAAAAGCGATTGTTTGTATATTTGATTTAAATTAGATTCATATGGAATTTTGGGTTTTGAAATGAATTAACAGTCCCTAAAGGAAGGATTAACTTAGAAATAGTGTATTTTATTCGCGTTTTAACATTTGAAGGAAACAGTGTAGGCGTATTTAAATTCTATGTTTATTGACAAATATAAACGCGAATAAATTCTGTTATATCGGAGATAAATCAATTCCAAATGAGTTTATATTTTTTTAAAAGAGTGATAATTCAAAGAAATGGAAGGAAATCGTCGTGGAAAAAATAAAAAAAAATAAAAAATACTATTTAATGGAACTATTAATAATAATAAGCTATGTACTATATCTGATGTTCTTTTCTTACTTTTACAAAGAGGCTGTTTTTTATGTTGATGATAGAGCATCAATGACGATTCAAGTTCTTTTTTTTACAACGTTTTATCTTAAGGAGATTTTAATCTCTGTATTTGCAGCATTTTTACTAGTCACCATGCAGTTATTATTTCTTGTACACTTGTACTCACTGATGAAAAATAATCCTAAAGTAAAGAGTGATTTTAAGTGGTTATTTATAGTGTCAATATTCACTTTTTGTAGCTATTCTTTAGGACTGTTGTTGACTAAAATCGGGATTTTCTTTCTTATTACATTTATTTTTTCGGTAGCGGTAGCTTATGCTACGTATGTCATAGTTAAACTAAGTAAGGAAAAAGAGTTAATGATACAAGAAGAGAATATTTTAGAAGTTGACGGACCCTTTAATACAGAAAATGAAGCACGCCATAGATTTGCAGATTTTTCTGAACATTGGGCAGGCTCAGAGCCATTATCTTACATGATTGAATGCGAAAATAGTGAAGAATATTATCTCTCCATATACATTGACATAGATCAACAAGATGAAGAACATAACAATGGGGAGAAGACGACTGAATGAAAAAATTATCTATCACTTACCTAATACTTATCGGCTTCTTCACTTTTTTTACGGCTCCCAGTGAAGCCGTGGCAGCAAAGGATGATGCTGGTTTAGGATATACAGTTTCAATCGTACAACCAAAGACTCAGATTGATCCAGAAAAAAGTTATTTTTATGTAAAAACGACACCTGGAGAAGCACAAACTTTAGAAGTCAGGGTAAGGAGTACAAAAAAAGAACCAGTTCATCTAAATATTTATGGGAGTAATGCAATAACTGGAGACGGTGGGACAATCGAATATGCGAAGGATGTCTCTAAAATCGACAAAACATTAAAAGAACCATTAACCTCATTGATTACAGTTGAGACCCCAGAAATTACAGTAGAAAATTTTGAAGAAAAAATAATTCATGTTAAATTAACGCCTCCAAAAGAAAGCTATCAAGGAGTAAAAATGGGAGCCTTAATATTTTCATTAGATAAAGGTTCAGAAAAAAAAAGCGGAGTTACAACAGAATTTTCATATAGGATTGGAGTAATTGCTTCCAGTTCAGGTGATGAGTTCAATAATGCTCAAACGCTAAAATTGATTTCTACGAAAGCAGCAATGAAACGTGGTAAGAAAATGGTCATTGCAAATCTCCAAAATCCTGAGCCAAGAATATTAGAGAACTTGACTATTGAAGCGACGATGGTTGAGAAAGGGTCAGAAAAAAAGATTAAAAAAATAACCGTGCAAAACTACAAACTTGCTCCGAATAGTAACTTTGATTTTGAATTAGACTGGGGAATTGCCCAACTTCCTTCTGGTGACTATACATTAAAATTAACTGCGAGTAATGACTTACAAGAATGGAATTTAAGTAAAGACTTTACGATTTCAAATCAACAAGCAAAACAAATAAATGAAGCAAGTGTATTCAAAATTATAACGCCTACTTGGATAAAAATCATAGCGGCTATCTTTATAGGCTATTTCATAGCAATAACCTCAATTATGATTTTCAGAAGAATGCGTTGGGAAAAAAAGTGGAAAAGAAGACGTTTTTTAAAAAACAAAGAAAAGAAAAAATCTGCTAGAGATAAAAGAAATAGAAGGAACATGTGAGATCAAAAATATTATCAAACAATCATAATCAGGGGGAAAATATGATCGATTACTTATGGCTTTATATATTAAGCGGGATTGCGTTACTATCACTGATTTTATTTGTACTAACTTTATCAAGAGATCTGTTTTTAGTGAAGCGTCTAAAGGTAAAAAAAATGGCTTTATTTGCAAATGCTAGTTTGTTACTGCTCTCTTTAATGAGTCTTTCATTGATTATATATTTATTTATTCTACTTAAAGATCAGATTAATTTGATTGGATAGTAACTAGATTGGAAAATTCACAACAATAACTGTCTTTAATCTAATTTATATTTACAGAAGGATGATTAAAAAATGAAAAAACTTGTATTAACAACTTTATTAGCTTCATCAGCATTAATGGTTTTTGCGAAAACTGCAGATGCAGAGGAAGTAGGGAAAGACAAGACAGATGTTGGAATTAAATTTGAAACTGATGGACCAGTAAAACCTGGATCAGGCCCTTTTAAAGATAACTTATCACTTGTATTTGTACCATCTAGTTTCGATTTTGGGAACCAAAAAGCTGTTGCTAATATTGCAACATACAACAACACTTTTAAAGAAGCCCAATACATTACAGTAAACGATGACAGACAAGGAACGACAACCGGTGAAGGAGAGAATGCTGTAACGACTACTACAGCTTGGAAGGTAACTGCTTCAATGTCAGACCTTGTTTCAACAGGTGATTCTGCGACTAGTTTACCGTCAAAATTGACATTTGATTTAGGCGACGCACAGGCTTACACAATTGGGACTAAAATTGACCAAGAAACCAATGATTTTATTCCTAATCCTATTGAAGAGAATACTTCGAAACTACCTGAGCCAAATAATATTATACTTGGTGATGGAAAAACAAAGAGTATTTCATTAGAAGCAGGGAAAACTACCGCTGTTCAAATATTAGGAAAATCAAAAGCAGATGCTGTGAAAGGCGGATTTGTTACGAAAATTTCGAATGTTAAACTAAATGTTACTTCTGGAAGTAACGCTTCTGGAAAAACATTTAAAAGTTCAGTTAATTGGAGTTTAGATAACACATATTAAAAAATAAACATATAAATAGATCGTGTAGACAGTTATTGTTGTGAGTTTTCCAATGTTTGAATGAAGACAATTTTTTATTGCTGTTCATTATGAGAGGTTTGAGAAAAGAAAATGAAAAAAGTACTTGTAGTTATCGTTTCCTTTGTTTTAATTGTAATTAATCAATCCGTAACAAGTTTTGCTGAAGAAAATTCGGTGAATGGTTTTCAAGATTTTACATACGAAATTGTGATGCCTACAAATCAAATCAATAGAGATGTAGGTTATTATGATTTATTGGTGAAGCCAGGGCAAAAACAAAATATTCAATTGAAAATACATAATGTAACAGCAAAAGATATAATTATTGCGATTAGAAGAAATAGCGCAAAAACCAATAGCGCTGGTGTTATTGAATACGGACCAAATAAAATTGAAAAAGATTCATCATTAAAAGTTGATTTTGCGGACATAGTAAAAGGTCCAGAAAAAGTGGTGGTTCCATCAGCTAGTACCAAAACGGTTGATTTTTTGATAGAAGTTCCCTCAACTACTTTTGAAGGATACATTGCTGGTGGCATACAGCTACAAAAAATTGAGGAAGACCACGATGTAACCAACGAAGACAAAGATGGGATCGTGAATGAATTTGCTTATTTGATCGGTATGTTAATTAGTGAAACTGAAACAAAAAATATTAAACCAAAGATGAAGCTAAATAAAGTATATCCTGGAATACAAGATGGAAAAGCGACATTATTTGTGAATTTTTCTAATAGTCAACCAGTATATGGTGAGGACCTATCCGTACATGTCAAAGTAAGGAATAGAAATAAGACAAAAAAACTGTTTGAAATTTTCAATAAAGATATGCGAATAGCCCCAAATTCAATGATTGATTTTCCAGTGCCTATTGATGATAAACGAATGAAAGCTGGGGAATATACAGCTTTCATTACAGTGAAGACAAAAGGTAAAGAGACCTGGTCTTGGGTTGAGGATTTTATGATATCTAATCAAGAAGCAAATGGGGTAAATGGTCAAGTAATTGAAACAAGAGATCATTCTAATATTTCATTATTTCTTATGATAATAGCGCTACTAGTGGTTTTAATAATTAAAATCATAAAGAGAAAAAATAAGAAGTCTAAGTCAATAAGGAGTGAGTTGAAATGAAAAAAAAATCATATGTTGTCATATTGTTAGCAGTAAGTATATTTTTTTTTATAAAGCTAAATAAAATCGAAGCATCTCCAGCTTTGAAAGACAAGTCATCAGAATCAGTTATTGATAATGAGATAAATAAAACGAAGTCATTGTTGAAAGCTGAGACAGATGATAGTGTTCCTTTAGGTGTACCATTAACAGGAATATTCAAAATTCCTAAGGATTCTAATAGTTATGTTTCTGGTAATAAAGTAATTATAACAGATAAGAAATCGTCTCAATCAGGAAATGTTTTTTCAACAGAGGCAAATAAATTAGATTTAAGTAAAAGTCTTGAGGCTGAAATGTATATCAGGATAGATGGTAATGCTGATGGTATGACTTTTGTTCTACACAACGATTCAAAGGTAGTAGATACAATCTATAAAAAAACGGAAGGAGCAGCGTTAAATGCTTATTATGATTATTCTTACGGAGTTGAATTTATTGGACAAATAAAAAATAGTCTTGCTATTGAATTTGATACATATCGTAATGATAATTTTGATTATGGTATAGATAAGAATGATGATAAAGGACACGTAGCTGTTATATTTCCTGATAAGATGGATGACTACAGAGGAGAAGATAGTCAGAAGAAAGTTACCTCTTTAGTACACCATAATGTCCAGTATCCTACTTTTAAACTGGGTAATGGAAAATGGCGTAAATTTGCGATTAGTTGGCAACCCTTTGATAGTAATAATAAGGGGACTTTGACATATGAGCTTGAAGGTTTGAGTGCTCAGAAAATAGAGGTTGATAAGAAGGTTTTTGGCAATGTAGATAAGGTGTTTTGGGGATTTACAGGATCCACTGGGCTTTATTCCGAACAAGCAGAAGTTATTTTCAAAGAAGTTCCGGGATTGGTTAATTTTACTGATAGTTTAAAATTGACCGATAGTGCAGGAAATGAGCTAACAGAGACTAGCGCTATTAAAAATGATACAGAATTACAAGTGAATTATTCAGGAGAATATAAAGGTGGGAACCAGAATCTACTAGCTCCTGTTTTAAAATTCACATTAAGTGATAATCAAGAGTACCTTGCTGATACGTTAACTGTGAATGGTGTGTCCACAACGCCCAACTATGCTGATAACATCTTACAGGTTAATTTAAGTGAGTTAGACAGTAAAGATAATAAAGTTGATGTATCTTTTAAGTTAAAGCCAACAAAGGGAATTTCGTTAAGCAAACCTACTATAAAAAGTAGTTTGACAGGATTAAATTACTTCAAGACGAAGATGAACACAGTGTCTTATACATTAGATACTAAAGCCCCAACAGGTATCGGTAAACTTACTGTAGTAGATCAATTTGATGCCAATAAACTAACTAATGCAGAAGATTATAAAGGATTTTTAAAATCATGGCAGGATGATGTGACAGCGAAAGAGAAGGTTCAAGTCTATCTAAAAGAGGGACAGGATATCAAGAAAATAGTAGAAACTGCTGGGGTGAGCAATGTCATTCTCTCTCTTAAAGATGAAGCGGGAAATATCGGAGAAGTGACGATACCATTGTTTATTAAAGAGAAAGAAACAGCTATTGCACAGGATGATACATTTTTAATGGCAGCAAAAGATATCAAAATTTATAATTCTGATTACTCTGAAACAACTGATAAGTTGAAGGCATTACTACGAAAAGAATCATCATTAGAAATGTGGCAAACAAATGTAGATGGTTCTTTAGAAAAATTAGATTCTTCGTTGATAAGTATTGAAACCGATCAATTACCTCAAACAGGTTCGATTCCTGACGAAGGAGATTTCCCAGTGAAATTAGAATATACAGAAAAGAATACTACTCTTAATTTAGCGATTAATTTGAAAATAGTAGCAAATCTTTCAAAAGTTATAGTCCAATATGTAGATGAATCGGGAGAAGCAATACTTGATCCAACGAGTATAATTGAGAACGTTGGTAAGAGCGTAAATTTGACTGAACAAGAGACTGTTAAAAAAAAGATTGAAGAAATAATTAATAAGAACTATTTATTAGTAACCAGACCTAGTTCAGAAACAGCAATTTCTGTAACAAAAGAAGAACAGACAGTTGCTTATCAATTTAAAGGGACACTGAAAATGATTTCATCACCTAACTATTTAAACTTTGGGCGAAAAACAATAAAGAACTTTTTTATCAAAGTAGAACAAGCGAAATACGATAAACCTTTAATTATTTGGGATAATCGAAAGGTTAAAAGCTCTTGGACTGTTACAGCAACATTAAAAAAAGCCTTAACAAATACGGAAGATGAAAGTATGGAGCTACCTAGAGCAATTAAGTATAAAATGGATGAAGATCAATCTATAGTTTTATTAAAGGACGTTGCGCGGTCAATAGCAGTTAGAAAGCCAAATGATTCTAACGAGTACAATATAAGTGAGGATTGGAAAAATGGACAAAAAGGATTTCAATTGGAAGTTACGTCAAGAGAAATTCTTAAACTGGGTGCATACAGGGGAACGATTCTATGGCAAATAGGGGAAACGCCATGATTTCATTATGATCGGAATTAAAAGAAATGACCTGAAAAACTCTTTATCATATAACGTTGATGAATAAAGTCAAAAAAGTAAGGTCGAACAGAGTTCTATGAGTCACGTCCTAACTTCAAAGAAATAAGAACAAATGGTGTGATTAGCAGCAACTTATTACGTTATACTTCAATCATACTGTTGTAAATCACGAGGCACGAAGTGACTCGATGATACACAATACAATGTGTTCTTCAGACGCATTGTTTCCTTTGGCAAGCTCACTATGATGCTTGCCAATTTTCGTGAATTCTCTCTTATTACTATAAAACGCAACGAATTACGAGTCGATGTTGCACAGTACCCACTCGATGTTCGGAGCTAAATACTTCTGTTCAACCTCTTTGGAAGGTAAAAATGGTACAAGAGGATTTGTACATCATGCGTAAGGTGCATTGATTTTCGTTTTGTTCAAAAGTAAGGTGGAATTGTTTCCCGATAGTCTGCAGAAACGATTTCTTATGATTTATCTTTAACAGAAGTTTGTTGTGCAATCAGATATATCTCAAGTTTTCTGTATAGCCTATTGACTAAATTCGTATTTCATGATAAATTATTTAAAAATAAATGAGAATAAAATGAAAGAACGATGATCAAAATAGTAGGTGAATCAATTCATTTTAGAGAGTTTCCGTTTGCTGAAAGGAAATAATGAATCATCATCGAACACGCTTGTAAGTTATTTTTCTGAAATAAAAAATTTAGTTTCTTGAAGTTAGCTTCGTATTCTAAATGAGTAGGAAAAATCGGAGAGTCCGTTATCACTCCTTAGTTTATCTAACTAACAGAGGTTTTTACTGAGAAGTAAAAGCAAATCTGAGGTGGGACCACGTGAATAAATTCTCGTCCTCTTGGCTTATTTGCCAAGGGGCTTTTTTTATTTAGCTTTATAGGTTCGTTCTAAGGAAAAGAGCAAAAAGAAAAAACATCTCTTAAAAACTTATCTACTTTATTCTCTAAAAACAAGGAGGAAACCGAATGAAATGGAATCGCAGTATACCATCAGGAACAAAAGATAAGTTATTCAAAGAAGCAAATGGGGCGTATCGATTAGAAAAAAAAATCAATGATATTGTGAAAAAAAGAGGGTACCAACGAATTGATACGCCTATGATCGAGTTTGAAGATGTGTTTGACAGTGAAGAAAAAGATGAAAAAGAATTTTACCGTTTTTTTGACAAGCAAGGTCGTCTGCTCGTTTTGCGTCCGGATATGACGATGCCGATTGGGCGAGTGATTGCAACGACAGGCATTCAGTCTCCTCTCAAGTTATCGTACAGTGGAAAAGTGTTTCGCTCAAATGATGATATGCTGGGCGAACAAAATGAGCTGACGCAAGCTGGAATTGAATTGATCGGGTATTCTTCTTTAAAAGCTGAAGTCGAATGTATCTCGTGTGCTATTGAAATTTTGGAGGCCCTGTCTATACCAAATTTTCATTTTGAATTGGGGCATGCAGAAATATTCCGTTTCATTGTGGCTTCATTAGGATTAGATGATGAAGCAAAAATAGAGCTTCAAACATATGTTAATAATAAAAGTTTAACGGATCTAAAGCGATTTGTAGCAAGATATCCAAGTGACTTAGACGCATTTATTTGTGCAATTCCCAGACTATTTGGTGAAGCAGACGAAGTGTTGCCCATTGCAAAATCATTGCTCCCAAATGACACGAAAATCATAAAAATTATTGACGAATTAGAAACGCTAATGAATGCGATCAAGAAGTGTCATCAAAAAATATCATTAACTGTAGATTTAGGTTTAGTTGCCTTGATGGATTATTACACAGGTGTTTTATTTAGCGGTTATGCGGATCTAGTGCCTGATATTTTCTTACGTGGCGGACGTTATGACCATTTAGCAGAACAATTCGGACAACGTGTGATTCCTGCTGTTGGTTTGGGCATCAACTTAGACACCTTGGTTGCCTTACAATATCAAACCAACGGCTTAGCTTCCTTAGATCAGCCGACGACATTGGTTCATGGGTCTTTAGAACAGTTAGCAAAATCAGAAGCGATAGTAAAAGAGAATCCAGGTTATCAATTATCCTTATTTGAAACACTAGAAGAAGCGCTGAGATACGGAGAAAAATGGCATTATCAGCAAATTATTGAGGTGACTGAAGACAAAATACGGGTGATAAAGGTGGGGAAATAAAGTGACACAATTAACGATTGCATTGACTAAAGGGCGTTTGGAAAAACAAACATTAGCACTATTTGAACAAGCAGGTATAGATGTGTCATTTATGCATGAAAAGCAGCGGAAATTGATTTTTAACAGCCCAGATCAACGCTTTACTTTTTTGCTAGTAAAAGCGGCTGATGTGACAACCTATGTTCGTCACGGTGTGGCTGATTTAGGAATAGTTGGAAAAGATGTATTGATCGAACATCCCTTTGGTTATTATGAAATGCTGGATTTAAAGATTGGCTTATGTAAATTTTCAGTAGCTTCCACAAAAGATTATCAACCGGATGATTATAAACGAAAACGCATTGCAACGAAATACCCAACTATTGCTTCTGAACATTTTCGTAAGAAAGGCGAAGATGTTGAAATCATCAAAATTGAAGGATCGGTGGAGATTGCACCAGTTTTAGGACTGGCAGATGCCATCGTCGACATCGTCGAAACAGGCACGACACTAAAAGAAAATGGGTTGAAGATTTTTGAAGATATTTGCCCGATTTCAGCCCGAGTGATTGTAAATAAAGCGATGCTCAAACGCAAGCGTCAAGAAATATTACGATTGTTTGATGAACTAGAATCTGTGATCGAAGGGGGATAACTATGAAATGGCTAACAGGAAACACTTCAGAAATTTTGTTAGAATTAGCAAATGAGAATCAGCTTACACAAGAAGACAATCGTCAAGTGGAAAAACAAGTTCAACAGATCATTCAAAACGTGATTCAAAATGGAGATCAAGCGTTGAGAGAGTTTTCTGAAACATTTGATCAAGTGACATTAAACAATTTATTTATAACAGAAGAAACGATCGATCGTGGTTATCAGCAGGTGGAAAAAGAAGTGATCATGGCCTTGGAAGTAGCTAAAGAAAACATTATTAGTTATCATCAAAAACAAAAACAATACGATTTTATGGACACAGAAAAAGCTGGTGTTCTACGTGGACAATTGGTTCAACCTTTGAATCGTGTAGGTGTTTATGTACCAGGAGGAACAGCTGCTTATCCTTCATCGGTGTTGATGAATGTTTTGCCGGCAAAAATAGCAGGGGTCGAAGAGATTATCATGGTCACACCGCCATCAACAGACGGAATTCCAGATGTGATTTTAGCGGCAGCCAAAATCGCCGGTGTGGATAAGATTTTTCAAATCGGCGGCGCACAAGGTATTGCAGCACTTGCGTATGGAACAGAAACTGTACCTAAAGTAGATAAAATCGTCGGACCGGGGAATATCTATGTTGCAACAGCAAAAAAACAAGTATTTGGTGTTGTTGGGATCGATATGATAGCAGGTCCATCAGAGATTGGTATTTTAGCAGATGAGACAGCTAATCCAACCTATGTTGCTGCCGATTTGCTGTCTCAAGCAGAACATGATACGCTTGCCAGAGCAATATTAGTGACAGACTCAGTTGTTTTTGCAGAGCAAGTCGAAAAAGAAGTTTACAGACAATTACAAACCTTGCCACGAAAAAAAATAGCAGAAAAAGCAATCAAAGATCACGGACGAATCATCATCGTTTCCTCAATTGCAGAGATGTTCACGATTATCAATGAGATTGCACCAGAGCACTTAGAAGTCCAATTACCTGATCCAATCAGTTATCTACACGAAATAAAAAATGCAGGATCGATCTTTTTAGGTGAATATGCGTCTGAACCTGTAGGCGATTATTTATCAGGAACAAACCATGTATTGCCGACAAGCGGGACTGCTAAATTTTATTCGCCATTGGGTGTGTATGATTTTGTAAAGTATAGCCAAGTCACCTATTATACAAAAGAGGCGTTAGCACAAACGAAAGAAGCGATAGCTATTTTAGCACGAAAAGAAGGTTTGGAAGCACATGCTCGGGCGGTTGAATGCCGATTTACTTTGGAACACGGAGAATAAAAAGAAATTGCTGCGTTTTTATATTCTAGCTTTTTAAATTGAAAGGAGATAAAGAATGAGAACAGCTGAACTTAAAAGGGAAACTGCTGAAACAAAAATCGAGATGACGCTTGATTTAGACCAGCAAGAACCTGTTACTATTCAAACGGGCGTGGGATTTTTTGATCATATGCTAATTTTGTTTGCTCGTCATAGCCGGATTTCTTTGGTTGTGAAAGTAGAGGGAGATTTAGAAGTAGACAGTCATCATACGGTGGAAGATGTTGGGATTGTTTTAGGTCAATGTATGCGAGAAGCGTTAGGGGATAAATCTGGAATCAATCGGTATGGAACTAGTTTTGTGCCGATGGATGAGTCTTTAGGAATGGCTTCTTTAGATTTAAGCGGACGTTCTTATTTGGTTTTCGATGCTGTGTTTGATAATCCTAAGCTTGGGGATTTTGATACAGAGCTGGTCGAAGAATTTTTTCAAGCATTCGCATTTAATACTCAAATGAATCTTCACTTAAAAATTTTACATGGGAAAAATACGCATCATAAAATAGAAGCCTTGTTTAAAGCGACTGGACGAGCGCTGAGAGAAGCAATCACCAAAAATCCAGAAATTCAAGGTGTGAACTCCACGAAAGGAATTTTATAAATGATCATTATCATTGATTACGATACAGGAAATACCCGCAATGTCCAAAAGGCATTAGACCATGTCGGTTTAGCAAATAAAATTTCTGCTGATCCTAACGAAATTCAGGAAGCCGAGGGATTGATTTTACCTGGTGTAGGTGCCTTTTCACTGGCAATGAAAGAATTAAAAGAGCGCGGATTAGTCTCTGTGATTCAAGAAGCGGCTCAAAAAGGTACACCGATTTTAGGCGTTTGTTTAGGGATGCAATTGTTATTAGAAGGCAGCATGGAAAATGGTTTTACCGAAGGATTGGGATTGATCGAAGGTATTTGTGAAAAATTACCAGAAGATCCTGATTTACCTGTTCCGCATATGGGGTGGAATGAGCTGATTGTTACGAATGAAACGCTGTTAACAAAAGAAATAGATAGTGAATATGTTTATTTTGTTCATTCTTATTATGCTGATTGTGAACCAGATTTGATCGATGCTTTAGTACAATATTCAATTAAAATACCTGCAATGATTTCTAAAGGCAATATTTATGGAACTCAGTTTCATCCTGAAAAAAGTAGTGAAGCAGGGCTGAAGATTTTAAGTGGATTTAAGGAGGTAGTGGAGCATGCACGTTTTACCAGCGATTGATATCAGAGAAGGCAAAGCTGTTCGGTTGATTCAAGGTGATTTTTTACAGAAAACGATCGTAAATCATGATCCAATTGCTCAGGCACAGGAATTCAAAGATGCGGGAATACAAATGATACATGTCGTTGATCTAGACGGTGCTTTGATGGGAAAAGCTGAAAACAGATCTTTGATCGAGCAGATGAAAAAAACAACAGGATTAAAAATCGAAGTCGGCGGAGGCATCCGCACATTGGAGCAAGTCGATGATTATGTGGCACTTGGAATCGATCGAATCATTATTGGCTCTGCAGCCTTGCGCGATCCCGACCTAGTCAAAGAAGCAGTCAAACAACATGGCGATAAAATTGCAGTCGGTATTGATGCTAAAAATGGGAAAGTAGCTATTGACGGCTGGCTGGATGTTAGTGAAACGGATTACCTGCAAATGGCTAAAGAAATGGCTGCGATTGGAGTCAAAACAATTATCTACACAGATATCGCTAAGGATGGTACCTTGACGGGACCTACATTTGCAGACTATAAAAAATTATCAGAAGCTATACCTGAAGTGCAAATCATCGCTTCTGGCGGGATCAGCAGTAAAGACGACTTAGTGAAATTAGCTGAATTAAGAATATACGGAGCAATCGTTGGGAAAGCATTTTATAACGGAGCAATCACTTTAGCAGATATGTTGGAGGTGGCAAAAAATGCTGACTAAACGAATTATTCCTTGTTTAGATGTAACCGAAGGACGAGTGGTCAAAGGTGTGAATTTCGTTGATTTACAAGATATCGGAGATCCAGTAGCAATCGCACGAGCATATAATGAACAAGGAGCAGATGAACTAGTTTTTTTAGATATTACGGCCACCAGTGATGATCGTGAGACGATGATTGAGGTGATTGAGCGAACGGCAGCAGAAGTTTTTATTCCTTTGACTGTGGGTGGAGGCATCCGCAGTATTTCTGATATGAAAAAAATGCTGCAGGCAGGCGCTGATAAAGTCTCTCTTAATTCAGCGGCGATCCAACAGCCGGAGTTGATCAAAAATGGGGCTGAAAAATTTGGCTCACAATGTATTGTTGTCGCAATCGATGCTAAACGGATCGGTGATTCTTGGCATGTTTTTGTTAAAGGTGGACGCGAAGACACTGGACTAGATGCGATAGAATGGGCGAAAAAAGCGGTTGATTTAGGGGCAGGCGAAATTTTACTAACAAGTATGGATGCAGACGGAACCAAAGCAGGTTATGATCTCGCATTAAATCAGGCGATCTGTAAAGCAGTAAATGTTCCTGTAATTGCTTCAGGAGGCTGCGGCAGTGCAAATGATATTGTAGAAGTTTTTGAAAAGACAAAAGTTTCGGCTGCTTTAGCAGCAAGTATTTTCCATTATGGTGAGATAAAAATTCCTGAACTAAAAGAAGAATTGGCTCAAAGTGGAATGGAGGTACGTTGATGAAACCAGATTTTACCAAAGGCTTATTACCAGCAATTATTATAGAAGAAAAAACGAATGATGTTCTGATGTTGGCTTATATGAATGAAGAAAGTTACAAAAAAACGTTGGAAACAGGAACAACTTGGTTTTATTCGCGTTCTCGTCAACAGTTGTGGAATAAAGGCGAAACGAGTGGTCATCGTCAAAAAGTAAAAAGTATCCTTACCGATTGTGACAAAGATACCTTACTGATCACAGTCGAACAAATTGGACCTGCTTGTCATACTGGGGAACATAGCTGCTTTTTCAATGTTATTGTTTAGTTTGAAAGGCTAATTTATAGTCAAGGAAGGTAGGGAATCAAGCATGATTGAACAACTATATGAAGAAATAGTAACACGTAAAAAAGAACCTAAAAAAGGTTCGTACACTAATTATTTATTCGATCAAGGCTTAGATAAAATTCTCAAAAAAGTGGGAGAAGAGGCCACCGAAGTAATCATTGCTGCTAAAAACGATCAACACGAATTAGTTAGTGAGACTTCTGATTTGATTTATCACATGTTGGTTTTGTTAGCTGAAAAAAATATTCCTTTAGAAGCAATCAAAAAGGAGCTAAAGTTGCGAGAGGGAAAATTAAGTAAGACAGAAGATCGTAAGCAAATCAAAGAGTTATAAAAGAAAAAAAGCGACCCTTATAAAATAAATAGAGGTTCGCTTTTTTATTGTTCAATCAAATCTTCTAAAGAATCAGTTGCTTCTAAAACATAAGTAGCATCATCTGCTTCGTCATATAATGAGGCAGGTTTGTCATTCAGACATTGCACAATCAAATGATAACCATATTCATCTTGGGCAACTAATCGTTTATTGGTTAATTCCACCAACATATAACTCAATTTTTTACCATCGATAATGATTTGTAAATCGTCTTTGATTTTTAACGTATGTTGCGTAGCTTTTTGTTTGTTAACAAACCACCAACTACCTAAATAACTTTTATATAAATTAGGAATATCTGAATCAGTCTGCTGTTTCTCTTGTTTCTTTTTCAAGAACAATGAGCCGGCAATACCTGTAATAAGTGATGCACCTAAAAATAATGACCAATGTTTTTTCATAGTATCATTCTCCTCCAAAACAATCATAGCACGAAATTAAAAAACAAACTATTCGAAAATCTCTTCCTATAAAAAAACTTAATGAAGTTGAAATTTTTGTCATTAGAAAGGTGTGTTTCGGTAATAATCAGATGAAATAGCGGAAGGGTTGTCTGAAAAGTTTGACGATGCTTTTTCATCCAAAATATGGTATTGTTTTGAAGAAAGGGTGTTACAATGATTACATATCCGAACGTGCATTTAGCACATTTTATTGATAGACCAAATCGTTTTATTGCTGAGTGTCGATTGCAAGAAACGGGTGAAATGGTAACGGTTCACGTAAAAAATACTGGCCGCTGCAAAGAATTGTTTCATCCAGAAGTTGAAGTTGCGTTGTCGTATCAGCCATCGCCAAAAAGAAAAACAGATTATGATCTGATTGCTGTCAAAAAAGACACAGCTTGGTTTAATATAGACAGCCAAGTGCCGAATGCATTAGCGGCTCATGCAATTCAAAACGGTACGATCATTCTACCTGGTTTAAAAGGAAACATCATTTCAGTAAAAAGAGAAAAACGCTTTGCTCAATCACAATTCGACATATTGGTGGAGACAGATACTGGCAATCAAGCCTTTGTTGAAGTCAAAGGGATGACCTTAGAAAATCATGCAGTAGGTGCATTTCCTGATGCGCCAACATTGCGAGGATTAAAGCATGTGACAGAATTGATCGAAGCGATGCATAAAGGCTATCAAAGTTACGTATTATTTGTTGTTCAATTTGAAAAAATTGAAATGGCAACAATCCACACAGACATGCAGCCAGCTTTAGCACAAATGGTTTTATCGGGTCAAAAACAAGGACTAAGCGTGATTGCTTACAATTGTAGTGTGACTCCTGATACAATAGCAATAGAACATCAAGTGCCATTTGATGTTACAAAAACGTTTGAAGATCCAAATTCAGAAAGGTGAGGGTAAATATGATTCACTTAGGTATTATTGGAACAAACTGGATTAGTCATCAATTTGTCAAAGCAGCATTGGAAACAAATCGTTACGATTTAACGGCTGTCTATTCACGCAAGCTGGAAACAGCACAAAAATTCGGTGAAGAATATGGTGATGTTGAATATGCAACGGATTTAAAAACATTTTTTGGTATTGCACACATGGATACAGTCTATATCGCCTCGCCTAATTCACTCCATTTTGAGCAAGCAAAACAGGGAATTCTGGCAGGAAAAAATATTATTGTTGAAAAACCAGCTTTCTCAACGCCAGAAGAAATGGCAGAAATCATTGAGTTGGCGAATCAGCAAAATGTCTTCTTTTTTGAAGCTGCTCGCAATATTCATGAGCAAAGTTTCAAAAAAATTCGTGATCTATTGCCATTGAAAAATCAAATAATCGGTGCAAACTTTACTTATATGAAATATTCTTCACGCTATGACCAAGTGCTTGATGGTCAAGAACCAAATATCTTTTCTCCACATTTTTCAGGAGGCGCTCTGGCGGATCTTGGTGTCTATTTAGTCTATGCTGCTGTTGGCTGGTTTGGTATGCCGAATGAAAGTCATTATTTTGCAAGAAAAATCCCAACCAATGTAGATGGGCTGGGTATTGCGATTTTAAGATATGATTTGTTTGATGTGACTTTGCAGACTGGTAAAAATGCTGATTCATTCTTAGATTCTGAGATCTATTTTGACGGTGGAACTTTAATTTTAGATAGTGTGAATGCTATTTCTAAAGCAGAATATCACGATCGAAATCATCAAGAACGTGACATCATTTCTGTAACAGCGCAGGAAAATCCGATGATCGAAGAAGCCAATGATTTTGCGGATGTACTTGAAAATCCTAATGATCCAACGCAAGGTGTGCGTTATGAAGAATGGGTAGAATTATCACGCAATGTGAATAAAGTAGTAACAACATTAAGAAAAAGTGCCGGCATTGTTTTTGATGCGGACAAAGAATAAAGCGCGTTAATGAAGAAAGGACTATTATGACATTTATCAAACATTTACCAGAAGCTTTGCAAGAACATTGGCAAGCTTCTGGTTTTAGCGAGCCATCATTGATTCAAGAAAAAAGTTTTCAACCTTTAAAGGACAAGGAAAATGTTTTGGGAATTTCTCCAACAGGGTCAGGTAAAACCTTGGCTTACGTTTTACCTCTACTTTTAAATGTAGAAAAAGATCAAGGGAGTCAATTATTGATCTTAGCGCCTTCACAAGAATTAGCCGTACAAATCAGTCAAGTTGTGCGTGATTGGGCGACATTACTTCAATTAAAAACCCAAAGTTTGATCGGTGGGGCGAATGTCGGTCGTCAAATCGAAAAATTAAAAAAGAAGCCAGAAATTTTAGTAGGAACACCCGGGCGCGTATTGGAACTGATCAAAACCAAGAAAATCAAAAGTCATTTGCTAAAAACTGTTGTGATGGATGAAGTGGATCAACTATTCCATGAAAAGGAACTGAATTTAACGAAACAAATTTTAGCAAGTGCACCAACAGAATTTCAGTTAGTCTTTTACTCTGCAACAGCGGATCGTGTTGAAAAAGAGGCACAAAAATTAACGAAAGACCTGACAATCATTGATGTAACCGAGGAAGATCAATCTGCTGGCGTTGTGAATCATTATTTCATGGCATTATCTCCTAGAAAGAAAAGTGATTATTTAAGAAGTTTAGCTTATACACCAAATTTTCGGGCAATGGTTTTCTTCAATCAAGTGGCTGATTTAGGTTCAGTAGAAGAAAAGTTGATTTATGAAGGTCTGGCAGTAGCTGGATTGGCGTCAGATCAGAATAAAACATTGCGTAAATTAGCAATCGATCAATTTTCTAAAAAACGAGCGGTGTTGCTTTTAACAACAGATATTGCAGCCAGAGGATTGGATTTTGAAGCCATTCCATTTGTTGTCAACGCCGAAGTTCCTTTGTCAGAAGAAAGCTATATCCATAGAGCTGGACGTGTTGGACGAATGGGCGCCGCAGGTTCTGTTATTACTTTTGTTAATGATGCGACTAAGAGAGATTACCAACGTTTAATGAAAAAAATAGAACTACCTTCACAAGAGGTTTTTCTTTATAAAGGTGCGATTCACCTGACTAGAAAAGAAAAAAGATTATCTGAAGAAAAGCTTACGAATGCAAAAATGACTAACAAAAAAGAACACGTAGTCAAACAAACAACAAATGAACGGACGGAAAAAGTTAAAAAGCGTCCTAAAAACAATAAAAACAAAGGGGCTAGACGTAAACCTTCTAACCCTGAGTAATAGAGAATAAGTAAGAACGTCCTGATTTGAGGAGGCTATCCATGAAATCTAGAAAAGACGAGATTTTAGCAGTTTTAGAATTAAAAAAACAAGGTATGACGGCAGCGGAGGTTGCAAAAGAATTAACTATCGATCGTAGTAATGCTAGTCGTTATTTAAGTGAATTGTTCAAAGAACGAAAAATCATCAAAAGTGACGGCCGCCCAGTCATCTATTCAGTGGTCACAGAAGCAGAAAAATTTCATGTAGATGATTCGAGTGAAGTGACTTTTGATAATTTAGTAGGAGCTCAGGATTCCTTAAAAGTCAGTATCCAACAAGCAAAAGCGGCAATTTTGTATCCGCCGCGAGGCTTGCATACGATCATCTTTGGTGAAACAGGTACTGGTAAATCATTATTTGCGGAATGTATGTATCATTTTGCGGTCGAATCTAAAACATTGACGGCTGATGCTCCTTTTGTCTCCTTTAATTGTGCGGATTATGCCCAAAATCCTCAGTTGCTTTTTGGTCATATATTTGGTGTGAAAAAAGGAGCTTACACTGGAGCGAATGAAGATAGCCCAGGTTTGATGTCAAAGGCAGATGGAGGAATTTTATTTTTAGATGAGATTCATCGGTTACCGCCAGAAGGGCAAGAAATGTTGTTCACCTTTATTGATAAAGGGGTCTATCGTCCGTTAGGAGAAAGTGGGCAGACCTATGAAGCGTCCGTTCAAATTCTTGGTGCGACCACAGAATCTTCTGAAAGTTTTTTGACTACATTCAATCGTAGAATTCCAATGGCCATCACGATGCCTTCATTAGATGCTCGTTCACTGGATGAGCGTTATGAAATTATTTCATTATTTATCAAGCAAGAAGCTAACCGTTTAAATCAGCGTATTGATATTAAAAGAGAAGCCATTTTGGCGTTTATGTTGTACGATGCAGAAGGCAATATCGGACAAGTGAAACGAGATTTAAAACTTGTATGTGCAAAATCCTTTCTCCATTATCGAACGCATGATGAGGCGAGCTTGCTGATCCAAAAACGTGATCTTCCTTTACAAGTACAAAAAGGATTACTAAAAATCAAAGAAGTTTCTGATCGTTTAGATCGTTTTGTTGATAGTAAAAGTAATTATTTAAGTTTTGAACCTGGCACAAATGAAGTGGTTTGGTCACAAGATCCAGCTCGTGATATGCAGGTATATAATGAAATTGAAGAAAAAGTTGCGACATTATCCGCGAATGAATTGGAAAATGTCAATTTAGAACAATTGATTTCCAGCGATATGGATGCTTATTTTCAAACTTATGTGGATGAATTGACACAAAACCCTGTGCATAAAGAATTGTTACCAGAACCTATCTGGAAACTGACCGATCAATTATATGACATTGCAGAAAAAAGATTAGAACGCACTTATAACGAAAAAGTCAGATTCGCTTTTGCTTTGCATTTACAAAGTACGATCGAACGGGTCAAAGAAGGACATGTAATCGTTCATCCCAACTTGAATAATGTTCGTAAGAAGATGAAAAAAGAATTCCAAGTAGCGATGGATCTATCAGCTATCATTGAAGAAGAAAATAATATCGAAATTCCTTTTGATGAAATTGGTTTTATCAGTATGTTTTTATCGATCAATGTCGGCAGTAAAGAAAAAGTCCATGCTAATAATGTTGGTGTGGTCGTTTTGATGCATGGGGATTCAACTGCTTCAAGCATGCTGAAAACAGCTCAGGAATTACTTGGAACAGAAACTGGTGTCGCGATGAATATGCCGCTGACCATGGAAGTTCAGACGATGTATGAACAATTGAAAAATTTTGTATTGAGCCATCGTGACAAGTTAGTTAATGGGATGTTGCTTTTAACGGATATGGGTTCTCTGAATTCTTTTGGAAATCTGATCTTTGAAGAAACAGGCATTCGTACAAAGGCGATTACAATGACGAGTACGATGATCGTTTTAGAAGCGATTCGGATGGCTAGTGTTGGACGAAGTTTAGAAGATATCTACCAAAATATTCAAATGTCTTTTGAAAGTATTATCAGAGAACAGTTTCGTACCAGTCCGCAAAATCGGGAAGATGTCAAAAAAGCAGTGATCGTTACTTGCTTCACGGGCGAAGGCGTTGCAGCAAAATTATATCAACGAATTTTACCAGTGATCGATGAAAATAAAGTAGAAATTATCCAAATGCAGTTTTTAGAAAGAGAAGCCTTTAAAAAACACATTGATAGCTTAATGGAAGATTACGAAATCAAAGCAATTGCAGGAACGGTCGATGTGGAGTATCAGAATATTCCATTCTTTTCAGCATATGATATCTTTGATGATGAAAAATTGAATGTCCTAAAACGCATTGCTGGTGATGAAGTTCCGACAGAAAAAATCGTAAAATCATTAGGTGGAACGATTACAGCAGTCGATTCATTGCAAAAATTGATCGTGATGTTGCAAAAAACAGTTCATCAAATTCAAACAGATATGCACATTATTGTTGAACCAGGTGTTGATGCAGGTATTGTGATTCATCTAGCATTTCTTGTAGATGGTATTTTAAAGGGTGAGAAATCGAAAGAATTTGATAATTTAGCTGAATTTATGAAAAAGAATCGTCTAGAAACAGATGTTACTAGAACCAATTTAATGGTGATCGAAAAAGCCTATCGGCTAGCTTTTACTGAATCGGACGTTGCACATTTGACACAGTTATTCTTGGAAAATAGAATCGAAGTAGTCACCGAATATCAACAAAAATGATTAGTGTGTATACCTAAAAATAATAGTGTGTACACAAGATGTATAGACCAAAACCCTATGATTATGGGATTTGGTCTATATTTTTTTTGGCACGCTTCTTGCTTTATATAAAAGTGTAAATACAACTAACTAGAAGGAGAGACTAATAATGACTAAAAAAACAATCATGCTTGTATGTTCAGCAGGAATGAGCACCAGCTTATTAGTAACAAAAATGCAAAAAGCAGCAGAAGATCGTGGAATGGAAGCCGATATCTTTGCAGTATCAGCATCAGATGCTGATAACAATTTAGAATCGAAAGATGTAAACGTATTACTTTTAGGCCCGCAAGTTCGTTTTATGAAAGCCCAATTCGAACAAAAATTAGCACCAAAAGGCATTCCTTTTGATGTAATCAATATGTCTGACTATGGCATGATGAACGGTGAAAAAGTTTTAGATCAAGCAATTGCTTTAATGGACAAATAATAATAAAAAATGAATGGAGTTTTTAACTATGGAAGATCAACAAAATTTAGAAGCAGTTATGGGATTAATCATGTATGGAGGAAACGCAAAAAGCGATGCAATGGAAGCGATTGCTGCAGCTAAAGCAGGAAACTTTGAATTAGCTGATCAAAAAATCGTTGATGCAGAAGAATCTTTAGTTCAAGCACATCATTCTCAAACAGGAATGTTGACACAAGAAGCACAAGGAAATCATATCCAAGTCACATTATTGACAGTTCACAGTCAAGACCATTTAATGACAGCGATTGCTTTTACTGATTTAGCAAAAGAAATCATTGATTTATATCGACGTATGGATAGCGAGTAATTTATTTCGATTTTGTTTTGAATCAAAATAAAAGTTAGTGTTTCATTCGAAACGTTAATAACGAATGATTTGAAGAGCTTAAACGCTTTTTAGATAAATATTGTTTAGGGGGATATACAACTATGGACGGATTTGTTCAATGGATGGAAAAACATTTTATGCCGAAGGCTTCAGTAATTGCAGCCCAACGCCACTTAGTAGCAATTCGTGATGCTTTTGTCGTTACGATGCCATTAATGATTTTAGGAGCACTTGCAGTACTTATCAATAATTTACCAATACCTGGATTTCCAGAATTGATGGATAAATTATTCCCAATGATCGTCAATGACGCACCCATTTGGAAGAGTTTCGGTGGAAACATCTGGAACGGAACATTTGCAATTTTTTCAATTTTAGTTGCCTTTTTAGTAGCGTATAACTTAGTGAAATCATACGGTAAAGACGGAATTGCAGCAGGAACTGTTTCAGTTGCTTCATTCTTTGCGGTTGGTGGATTAAGCGGAACGGATGCTACAGGATTATTTATTGCTTTAGTTATTGCACTTATTTCAGGTGAAATTTTCCAAAGATTAGTTGGAAACGAAAAATTAGTAATCAAAATGCCGGATGGTGTACCACCAGCGGTTGCTAAATCTTTTGCAGCGTTACTACCTGCAATGATCACAATCAGTTTGTTTAGTTTGATTACATCAATTTTATTAGGATTTGGTGTTGAAAATATCGTAGTATCATTCTACGAAGCAGTTCAAAAACCATTTATGGGATTAGCAAATAGCTATCCATCAGCATTACTATTAGCGTTTATTACACCTTTCTTATGGTTCTTTGGTTTACATGGAGCAAATATGGTCGATCCATTAATGCAAACAATCAATGTACCAGCGATCGATGCTAATATCAAAGCGTTAGAAGCAGGAGAAAAAATTCCTTATATTGTAAACAAACCTTTCTTTGATTCATTTGTAAACTTAGGTGGAACAGGTGCTACTTTAGGTTTGCTGATCGCAATTTTCTTAGTGGGACGTAAAAACAAACCATTTAAAGTCATCACGAACTTAAGTTTAGCACCAGGTATTTTTAATATTAATGAACCAGTAATGTTTGGACTACCGATCGTATTGAATCCGATCATGTTCATTCCATTCATCATTACACCGATGGTTCTTGTAACAACAGCATACATTGCAACATCAACAGGTATTGTGCCAGCTGCGACATTTATGCCACCATGGGTAACACCGCCGATTATTGGTGGATTCTTAGCAACTAAGAGTATTGCTGGTGGAGTGTTAGCTGCAGTGAACTTATTGATCTCTGTCTTGATTTATATTCCGTTTGTTAAAGTAGCAACGGATCAATTCTTAAAACAAGAAGCTGAAGCACTAGCTCAAGAAGTAAAAGCGTAAGCTTAATGAAATAACTAATAGATAAAATCTCCTAAAAAAAGGTTGGGATAAAACTAAACAATAGTTTTTCTCGACTTGAAGGAGATTTTATCTATTTTCAAATCAAATTATTTTTAGGAGATGACGATTATGAATTATCAGTTCCCAGAAGGTTTTTGGTGGGGATCAGCAGCAAGTGGACCTCAAACAGAAGGTGTTTTTGAAGGAGATGGAAAAGCACAAAATATATGGGATTTTTGGTATGAGGAAAAACCCGAAAAATTTTTTAATAATTTAGGGCCGGATAAAACTTCTCAATTTTACAAAAAATACCATGAAGATATTCAATTGATGAAAGCGACAGGTCATAATTCTTTTCGTACATCGATTCAATGGAGCCGATTGATTCCTGATCCGCAAACAGGAGAGGTTAACCCAAAAGCAGTCGCTTTTTATAATGATGTGATCAACAGCTTACTAGAAAATAATATAGAACCTTTCATGAATTTATATCACTTTGACATGCCGATGGCGTTACAAGAAAAAGGTGGTTGGTTGAATCGAGAAGTGGTTGATCAATATGTTTTCTACGCTAAAACTTGTTTTGAGTTATTTGGAGACCGAGTAAAAAAATGGTTTACACACAACGAACCTATCGTTCCAGTTGAAGGCGGCTATTTATACGGCTGGCACTATCCTGATGAAGTGAACTTGAAACATGGTGTTCAAGTCGCTTATCACGAAGCCTTAGCTAGTGCTAAAGCAATTGAAGTTTATCACAACATGAATCTAGATGGAGAAATCGGAATTGTTCTTAATTTAACACCTACTTATCCAAGGGATCCTGAAAATGAAGCGGATGTTCAAGCAGCTCGTTTAGTTGATGGGTTGTTTAATCGCTCATTTTTAGATCCAGCTGTAAAAGGTCATTTTCCACAAGATATAGTAGCATGGGTCAAAGACCAGGACTTGATGCCGGAAACAACATCAGAAGATCTAGCGATTATTGCAGAAAATACGATCGATCTTTTAGGTGTAAATTATTATCAGCCACGTAGAGTAAAAGCTAAAGAGACACCAGTAGAAATATCTGGAAACAGTATTTTACCAGAAGATTTTTATGATGTGTACGATATGCCAGGTAAAAAAATGAACCCTTATCGAGGCTGGGAAATTTATGAAAAAGGGATTTACGACACCTTGATGAATATAAAAGAAAACTATGGCAACATTCGTTGTTACATTTCTGAAAATGGGATGGGTGTTGAAGGCGAAGAACGCTTTGTCAATAATGATGGAATGATCGAAGATGATTATCGAATCGAATTTGTAACCGATCATTTGAAATGGGTACACCAAGCAATCCAAGAAGGAAGTCAAGTTCAAGGCTATCATATGTGGACATGTATGGATAATTGGTCATGGCTGAATGCCTATAAAAATCGCTATGGATTTATCGCGGTTGATTTAGATAATGAAGCTAAAAGAACAATCAAAAAAAGTGGGTATTGGTTTAAAGATCTAACAGAAAATAATGGATTTAACTAAAAATTTTCCTTTTTAAATTATGTACTTAAAATGAAACAAATGTACGTATATAAGTAAAGAAAGCGCACACAATTTATAGTGTGTAGTGAAAAAGAACAGTAGTGTGTACACAAGATGTATAGACCAAAAACGTGCTATTACAAGGTTTGGTCTATACATCTTGTTTGGCATGCTTCTTGCTTTATATAAAAGTGTAAATACAACTAACGAAAAGGAGAGAGTAATAATGACTAAAAAAACAATTATGCTTGTATGTTCAGCAGGAATGAGCACCAGCTTATTAGTAACAAAAATGCAAAAAGCAGCAGAAGATCGTGGAATGGAAGCCGATATCTTTGCAGTATCAGCATCAGATGCTGATAACAATTTAGAAGCGAAAGATGTAAACGTATTACTTTTAGGCCCACAAGTTCGTTTTATGAAAGCTCAATTCGAACAAAAATTAGCACCAAAAGGCATTCCTTTTGATGTAATCAATATGTCTGATTATGGCATGATGAACGGTGAAAAAGTCTTAGACCAAGCAATTGCCTTAATGGACAATTAACAAAGAAAAATAAAAAATGAATGGGGTTACAAAGTTGGAAAATCAACAAAATTTAGAAGCAGTTATGGGATTGATCATGTATGGAGGAAACGCAAAAAGCGATGCAATGGAAGCAATTGCTGCAGCTAAAGCAGGAAACTTTGAACTAGCTGATCAAAAAATCGTTGATGCAGAAGAATCTTTAGTCCAAGCCCATCATTCTCAAACAGGAATGTTGACGCAAGAAGCTCAAGGAGATCATATTCAAGTCACATTATTGACAGTTCATAGTCAAGATCATTTAATGACAGCGATTGCTTTCACTGATTTAGCAAAAGAAATCATTGATCTACATCGACGTATGGGTAACGAATAAATCGTGTTCTTTTCTTTTTTGAACGGAAGAAAACAACCACTAAAACGATTGTTTGGTTTAGCATTTGGATAAAACTTTGAACGGATTTTATTCAAATGAATTTTGGTTATCGTGAAGGCAACTTCACTAACAAATAAAATATTTATAGGGAGGTTATACCATGAATGGTTTAACAATGTGGATGGAAAAGTATTTAGTACCCATTGCAGGTAAGATAGGTTCGGAGAAGCACTTAGTTGCACTTCGTGACGCTTTTATTGGAACAATGCCCGCAACGATGGCAGGATCAGTTGCACTGATGATCAATGCCATTATCAGAAATTTACCGGAACAATTTAACAAGAATTATGATTACACACAAATTCCGGTAATTAATGAAATTGTTGGGATCAACGGGTATATTTGGAATGGGACAATTGCTATTGCTGGACTTATTTTTGCTTTTTCTTGGGGCTACAATTTAGCTAAAGCATACAAGGTCAATGAACTAGCTGGAGGGATCGTTTCACTTTCTGCTTTGATCCAAGGTATTGCTTTTTCTGCTACAGGAATCGTCAATGTTCCTCAAGGAGATCTTGGTAAAAAAGCGATTGATGCCTTGACAACAGCTGGATCAGTTGTTTCTACTGTTTCTGAAACAGATCCAGTAACAGGAGAAATTCTAAAATTTGATTCTGTTCAAAATGCAGCTTGGGGTTGGCTGAATTTAAATCATTTAAACGGGAATGCATTCTTTACAGCAATGATTTTAGGTGCGTTGGCGGTAATCATTTTTGCAAAACTAATGCAAAAAAATATTACGATCAAACTACCTGACACAGTACCACCTGCAGTTTCAAAAGCTTTTGCTGCAATTATACCAGCAACAGTTGCACTATATGTGATTGGTATTATAAATTATTTCTTCTTTAGATTTACTGATATGTTGTTGATTGATGCTGTTCAAAAATATATTGCGGAACCTTTGATGGGATTCTCGCAAGGTTTTGTAGCTGTTGTCATTATTACGTTATTTGTCCAAATTTTGTGGTTCTTTGGTTTACATGGACCAAATATTTTAGCACCGATTTTAGAAGGTGTTTTTGGACAAGGTCAATTGATCAACCAAGCAATTTATCAAACAGGATATGCTGGTAAAACTGGTTCGGCTGCAGTAATCGAAGCAGCTAAAGACGGAAAAGCTTTCTTGTGGGTTCGTGGTTCATTTGATGCTTATTCATGGTTCGGCGGATCAGGTGGGACGTTAACCTTGATTCTAGCGATATTGATTTTCTCTAAACGGGCAGACTATCTAACAATCGGGAAATTAACGTTAGGCCCTGGTATTTTCAATATTAATGAACCGATTATGTTTGGACTACCGATTGTATTAAATGCAATCATGTTCATTCCATTCTTACTTGCACCAATCGTATCAGTTTCTATTGGATACTTTGCAACTATACTGGGCTGGGTAAATCCTGTTACACAAGCAGTTACCTGGGTAACGCCTCCATTGTTGCTGTCATTTTTAGCAACCGTCGACTGGCGTGCACCAATCGTAACATTAGTTTGTATGATCGTAACATTCTTTATCTGGACACCATTTGTTATTGCAGCTAACAAAATTGACCCATCTTTAGGAGAAAATGAATAATTCTGTTAGCTAGGTTTTAAAATGAAGCAATCAAAGTTTGCTTTATAAAATAATCAGTTCTGTGCTGTACGCTATAAAGTTATAGCACAGAATTGATAAAATAAAAGAAAAAGGTGAATGACAAATGATCAAAAATGGCTTATTTTTATGTAGTATAGGATTATTAGTTTTTCTATTTTCTTTAGACCCCAGTTCAATGCAATTTAATTTTTTAAACCTGTTTATAGGAATTATTCTGATTGCAAGTGGTGGATACATAGTGTACAAAGGGAATAAAAAACAAAAAGAAGAGCAACGTAAAACTAAGGGAGGAGTGAAGTAATGGAAATTATTAAGAAATTAAATATACCGTCAACTTACTTTTATGAAAAAATGATCGATTCAGTCATTTTTGATATACGAAAACATACAGGGAAGACAGTGACCCCAAAACAATTAACTAATTTTGAATACACAAAGCAATTTTCTAAAAGTAGTCGGGCCAAAATCAAGGTCGAAAAAATCATTGAAAATTCAGCGTATCATTTTACTACAGCTACGACAAAAAATAATTTTCAGGTGCAATATGAAATAAAGAAAATAGATGACCAATCTTGTGAAATACATTATACAGAAACCATCGAATCATTCGGTTTTATGCAAAAAATGAACGATGCAGTGGTTGGACTAGTTCTTGGATTTTTAAAGAAACGTCAATTTAAAAGAATGCTGCAAATGATTGAGGAATCTTATTGATTAAGGTTAGAATATATATATATATAAAGCAATAAATTGGTTTTTCCATTCAATTTATTGCTTTTTATTATTGTTTAGAAGTTACTTTTTAACTTTTTATCGTATTTACTTTAGATGTTACTTCATGTATACTAAATGTATACTATTAATTTTATTGGTGGGGAACGTTTTGAGAGAAAGATTATCTATTTTAAAACAAATTTCAGAAAGCGCTTACTCAGTTGGTGAGGGATACTTTATTTTAATTATTGTTACAAATATTCTAACAATTATTTTTCCTATTGTTAGTTTATTTAACACGCAAAATATTATAAATAATATTCAATTACATGTTTCGTTCTCGACACCGCAATTTTTCTTTCCGCTATTATTGATGATTTGCTTAAATATTTTAAGTTCTGTAACGAGTCAATCGGCAGCATACTTGATGCAAAGATACAAAGATATTTTGGATTATCAGTTCAGCAAATTAATTTTGCAAAAAGTAAATGAACAAAAATTAACGGACTTTGAAAATCCCGTTTTTTATGACTTAATGCAAAGAGCAGAACAAGCTGGAGGTGTCTATCCATACAGTATTATGATTGGCATAATATCATTAACTGCACAATTGTTTTCTTCCATCAGTTATATTTTAATTTTAGCCAGTTGGAAATGGTGGACCATCTTTATTATGGCGATCTTTCCAATTCTTAGCAGTATTCAAATTGCTAAATTGAGTAAAAGTGAACATCAAATATTATATAATCGGTCGACAATTGAACGGAAAAGTTGGTACTATGCTCATTTGTTGAATAAAGATGAAAATATTAAAGAAACACGTTTATACGGCTTAGAAGCATTTTTTCTTTCAAAATTCAAAAACATTAGAATGAATTTTATTAAGGAAAATCAAGAAATGTATCGTAAAAGAAATTTTTTCACATTATCTTTTCAAATTATTTCAATTCTGGCAACTGCTGCTGTTTTGTTACTATTATTCTATGAAGCAAGTCTAGGTATTCTTTTAATAGGATCTTTGATGACGTTCATCAGTTCAATTTCTAATACAAAAGAAAGTGTGAATTCAATAGTAACAAGTGTACATAAGCTATATCAAGATTCACTTTATGCAGAAAATATCATTAAATTACTAAACTACAATGAAGAAATACTATCAATAAAAGAATCGACAGAAGTGAAACGCTCAGTAGAAACAATCCATACAATAGAATTAGTGGATGTTTCTTATAAATACATCTCATCTAATAGATATGCCTTAAAAAATATAAATTTGTTATTTGAAAAAGGTAAAAATTATGTTTTAGTTGGGAAAAATGGCTCTGGCAAAACGACATTGATCAAAATCTTGTTAGGATTTTATGACAATTATGAAGGAGAAATCTTGATTAATGGTTATCCATTAAAAGAAATTGATGAAACTAGTTATAAACATAGTTTAACCGCTATTTTTCAAGATTATACTAAATATCAATTCACCGTAAATGAAGCGATTGGGATTAGTGATAAAGAAGCTATTGATGAAAAAAAAGTTTTAGAAGCTGCTGAGAAAGCCAATTGCACTGAAACCATCGAAAAGCTTCCTTTAGGCTATTGTCAGCAATTAGGTTATTGGTTTGAAAATGGTATTCAGTTATCTGGCGGGGAGTGGCAAAAATTAGCCATTGCACGTGCTTTTTATAAAAAGAATGCACAAGTTATTGTAATGGATGAACCGAGTAGTGCATTGGATCCACTCGCTGAAAAAGATATTTACCAGAATTTTAACACGCTGAGCCAGGATAAGATTGGATTGTTTATCACACATCGCTTGAAGAATTTTAATATCAAGGGTGAAATTATTGTTCTAGATAATGGAAGCGTTTTAGAGGAAGGGACACAAGCGGAACTATTAGAAAATAATGGTCTCTTTCATGATTTATATTTAGCAGAGAACACAATAGAGTAAAAAAAGGCTACAACTGACTATTTGGTCGTTGATATAAAAAATATTGATAGGTGGTTATTAAAATGACAGAAAACGATTTTGATTTAAATGCTCAATTAAAAGAAGAAGATTTAGTAGCTCATCCAACAGCTTCTTGTTGGCCATCAACATTAACTTCACTGGAAAATGGTCAGTGTAGTATGGCAAGTTGCCCTGCGGCTGGTCCGTATACTTGTAGAAACTAATTTTAGATCAGCAATAAATAATTTGATAAAGAAATAATCCTCATAGTTAGTTGTAGCTTTTTTGAGGATTTTTTTATTAAAAAAATGAAGGTGAAAAAATGAAAATTGCTATATTTACAGCTATTAGATCGTCACATATTTTTCCTATAATTGATTATTTAGAACAATTTTTTACAGAAAATAACGAAGTAACTGTTTTTACGGATCAATCATTAGCAAAATATTTTAAAGATGATTCCTGCCGTTTTGTATTTTATAAAGGCGATGATATCGATCCGCCTGCATTTGCTGAAAAAATTGCCAAGCAACAAAAGGAATATGATAATGTTCAGCAAAACTATATCGAAGCGGTTGTCGAAAAAAAAGCAAATAGTCAAGCGATTGCGGAACAACTAATGGTCGAATTTGCTAAATGTTATAGCATGATATTTATTCATACGGATAAAAAAGCTGTTGCTCCATATTTTCATAAAATGGATGAGATACAGCCTGACTTGATTATTAGAGACAGTTTAGATGTGATTGGTTTAGAATACGGCAAAGAAAATAATATTCCGATCATTTCATATATAACGAATAATTACTATTCACCAGAGGTTCTATTAAAAGAAAATTATTTCCTATATTATTTTGAATTATTAAAAAGCAAACCCGAATACCAATTGGTGTATCAAACTAATTTCAAGAAGCGAATGAATGATACGGTATTGCCATTTCTTAAAGAAATGACAGGATTTTCATCAATCTATTCTTTTTTTCAGCAAGGACCTAAAGAAGCTGCGAATATAATTTGTTCAACGTCTTTTTTACAGCCCTATAGTAGTTCGTTTGAATACAATAGATTTCAACTATTAGCACCATCGAAGAGCAAGTTTACTATTGATACTGGTTTAGTAGATGCGCATTTACAAGCTATTTTAGATACAGAGTCACCAATAGTCTATATCTCAGCAGGAAGTTATTTAACATTGCCGATTGATTATTACAAGCATTTAAGTTCTTTATTTTTATCTCATGGGTACAAAGTGATTCTTTCGGTTAAACATTATGAGACAGAAGAAATCTATCAACTGATTGACGAGCGTTATAAAAAAGATATCTATATTAGTGACTGGATACCGCAAAATTTAGTTTTAAGCAAATCGGCCTTATTTATAACTGCTGGTGGGATGAATAGCATTGAAGAAGCCATTTACTTTGGTGTACCGATGTATATTGTATCGTATGCCTCTGAGCAACATGTTAATGGAATCATCATAGAAGAATTAGGGCTTGGCTTAACGGATTACAATATCAGAAATCCTTATGCGACTACTGCTGACAATTTAAAACATATGCTTAGTGAAATCGATGTCTATACACAAAAAGCTCAGCATTATTCTCAAAAATTAAAACAAGCCATAGCAGAAAATGATTTAAAAAAGATTGCATCATGGTCTATGAAGCAAGTGAAGTTGGAGGATGAATAATGTATAAATTATATGATGATTTTTCAGTTAGAACAGCGTTGCTTTCACCTAAAAAAAATGTTTCTTTAGCAGACATGCAAGTGCAAGAAGCTGTTTATCTTTCCTCGCCTACATTTTATGAGCTATATTCGGAAAATGAGCAAGAACCAGAATACCAGTTGAAGCTAAAACAATTTTTGCTACGGATGACAACTAGAGCTACTCCATTTGGTTTATCTTCCTTGTATTCTTTGAAAAATTTTTCTGAAGAACTAGGTAATTCCCCCAAAAAAAATGAAACTGTCATAACAAGAAATATTCGTCCGGACGGGGAATGGCTGATACCCGTACTTAAAAAGTTGGAACTAGAGTATTTACAATTAGAAAATTTAAAAGTTATTTATAATGAGGCAGTTGAGATACGTGCTGATAAACTTATAAATCGCTGGATAAAGAGAAGTCAATATAATCTTAAAGGAACACAACAAATCATAGTAGACAGAACAAATGCAGTAAAATTAGTTCAAGAATTGGCTGTTAAACCTATTGAAATAAAAGAGTTGATCAATCAAATTCTTTTGAGTTCTCCGAAAATAGCCCGGCATGTTATTTCTGGTTTTCTACAAGAATTGATCCAAAAGAATATTTTAATTTCTGAACTCTTTTTTTTGCCAAATAAAGGTGATCGTTTTAATTTTATTATCAAGCAAATCCAACAAAAAACGCTGACGGATACAAGCAATGCGTTGATAGTGATAGCTGAGAGTATAGCTACAGTGGAAAACAATCCTACAATAGAAAACTATCGAGTGCTCAAAGAAAAAATGAGCATGCTTTTTAAGGCACCAGAAGATAAGTATCTTCAAGTTGACGGTTACAGAAATTCCCTTGATTTTTTACTGAACAAAGAACAAATAGAAGAAAAATTTACGGACTTATTTGAGTATTTGGAAGAGTTAGGACTTAATATTCCACGAATTCAAAATAAAGATCTTCAAATGATGTTGATTGACAAATATGGCTTAAATGTAGCAGTTCCGCTAACATACGTGTTAGATGATGTTGGTTTACAAGTATTTTTGGAAGAAAAGCCAAATGAAGATATAAAACAGATGATTGGAACGATTGGGCAAAAATTAGATGAAAGTTGTTTGCTCAATAAAAAAGCCATTTCCTTAGATGAGCTCTTTTCAAAAATCACGCCACCTAAAAAAGTATTGACGAATCATGCGTTAGATATTGAAGTTGGAGCAAGTTTATATCAAACAGGCGACCAAGAATTAGGAATTTGTTTATCAACAGGACTAAATAGTTTTACGTATAATAAATTAAACAGCCGATTTTTAAAAGCAGAATCTGAGCATGTGGTAAAAGCAAAGAAAAACTATGAGCAAACTATTGAAGTAGATATCGTTACAGATGCAAAATATTATATGATGGATAATGTGATGCAAGGTGGGATTACCAATAAATTTATTTTTGAATGTAACGCTTATCTTGCTGACACAGAATATGAACGTATCGAATTAACTGATATTTATCTGTTTGCAGATTATGAACGTTTAGGCTTGTACTCTAAAAAACATGACAAACAATTGAAATTTGCTCTAAACAGTGCGGTCAATCCAGCATCTTTACCACCTTTACCGAGAATACTTTTGAAAATTGCTGGCATTCAGTACGACAATCCATTGTCTAGTTTAAATTTTTTAGAAGAGATCTCCACGACTCGTGTGCATACACCAAAAGTGATGTATAAAGATATCATTCTTTTACCAGAAAAATGGGATTTATCCAGTCACTTTTATGAACATGATACGTATCAAATATTTGAGAATAAATTAATGATGCTCATGAAAAACGAAATTATTCCAAAACTGGTTCTATTTATGAAGATGGATAAGCGTCTTCAGTTTGATTTAACAAAAGCTATAGATAGAAAGATTTTGTTTAAAGAGTGGAAAAAATCAAGCCAACTATTTTTGAGTGAAGTTATTTATCCAATCGATTACTCTCTTGCTAAAAATGAGATCAATCAACCTGTACAAAATGAATTTATTTTTGAATTTTATTATTCAGGTGAAGAAACCAAACGTCACCCAGATTGTTTTTGGGATGATGTGGCACAGCGGGTAGTTTATCCAAATAATCAATGGATGTATTATATTTTAAAAACAAATGATTTAGTTTTTTATGACCAGCTGATCGGGCAATATTTCCACCAGCTGCAAAATGTGCTGAATGAACAAGGAAGCCGGCTATTTTTTATTAGATATTTAGATGAGCACGGCCCTCAGTTAAGAGTGAGAATATATAATAAGGCGCCTGAAAAATTAAGTCAGTCCATAGCTATTTTCAATGAGAAGTTAGAAAAATGGCATCAAGAAAAAGTGATTTCTGGTTACTTAGTTGATATTTATGAAAGAGAAGGAGAACGGTACGGCGGGTTATCGATTTATCCTTATGTAGAAGACTTTTTTGAAGCAGATAGTTATTTGGTTATGCTGTATTATAATTTGGAGAAAAAATTAACATTGTCATTTTCAAGTGATGCATTGGGGATTTTTTCGATCATTACATTAGTGACTAGTACAACCTTTGATGAAGAAAAGCGTATAGAAGTAGTCAAAGACTTAAATGAAAGAAAAGCATTTCGCAAGCAATTTCGGCAAGTAAAATCAGAATTGATCACATTGTTAGAGCTATATGAGAATGAAGAGCTTTTGCAAACAGCCAGTGTGGAGACTAGAGCATTTTTGACGACATTACATTGGCGAAATGGTATATTTAACAAATTTTGGGAACAACTAGATAAAAAAATTACTGATCCTTGGCGTAAAAGGTATATTGTTCGAAGTATTATTCATTTATTTTGTAATCGTTTTTTTGGAATTGATTCGGAAAAAGAGCGACAATTATGCATTAATTCTGGGTATGGAATCTATGAACTAGAACAATATAAAAAATTTAAGCATTATCGAAATAAAAAATAGGTAGGAGGAAAATCGATTGAACGAGATCAAAACAGAGATAGATCGATTAGAAAAAATGTTCGAAGAATCGATTTTTTCACCAAAAGGAGTAGAAAATACTCGGTTTGCATTGTCGTTAGCATTGATTTTTTTATTAGAGGGTGATAAAAACAAAGCTTCCTATTATTTTGATTTTTGTTTGCATCATTTGAAGCATCTTCACATACCTGGGATTCAATATGGCTATACTGAGCTAGCTTATATCGCACAAATGATGAATAAAAAATTTGGAACATACCAACAATTAACCGAGCAATTAAATGACTTGCTTCTGGGAATGGTAACAAATATTCAGTTAAGCAAAGAAAATAAATTCAATGTGTTAGATCCGCTGAATGGTGTATGGGGGATTTTCCGTTATTTAGACAATACGTCGATGGATTTTAAATTCGAATATACTCAGTTTTTAAAAGACTATTATTCGCTAACTGAAGCGGAACCACCATTTATCGATTTCGTTCAACTAAGTTATCCAGGACAAAACCAAAATTTTCGTTTAGAAAACTATGTTGATCTTGGGTTAGCTCATGGCTTGGCTGGTCATCTTTGGACATTAGGCAATTCAAGGATTTCAATTATTGAAAAAGAGTTACTGATTGAGCGAATCAGTAATTGCCTGTTTCAACATATCGTGACATCTGGTGATAAAAAATACTTTCCTGGCTGGCTTTTAAAAAAGGATAACCAATTAGTTTTGCCAGATGATGCTGAACTGTTTTTTTCGAAACAGACGTATAAATGGTGTTATGGTTCTTTGGGAATATTGACGGCTTTATATCCGGTCCAATTGTATTTATCCAAACAAAATAAAGAACTAGTAGATACCGTGCTTAGGAGCTCATTAAATAATATTGCTGATACACCATTAACCGATCATTGTTATTGTCATGGGACAAGTGGACAATATCGCATGCTAAAGGTTATCGATGAAGAGTATCAGCTTATCGGTAAAACAAAATTGGCCGCTTTAAAACAAGATCTGCAACATGGATTTGAGAAAGAACAGGCGATGCTTTGTCAGGAATCATTTATTCAATTTCCTGAATCGCTTTACTCTCATATCGACGGATATGCTTCTTTGATCATCACAATGCTCCAAGAAAAAGAAAAGCCTGAAATCAACGCATTGGTTGATCAATTACGATTGATTCGTTGAAAATAGCGATCACTTGACAACAATGGGAAAGACTCCTAAACTGTTTTGTTAAGTGAGAGGATGAGCGCGTTGAATAAAGTAAGAAAAATCGGATCAGATCAAATAGAAGAAATGTTTCAATTAGCTGCTTATGCATTTAATTCAGAAACTACAGACAAGCGTAAAAAGCGATTTGAAAAAATTGTTGAACATTCGTTGAATTATGGCTATTACTCCGAGGATGTATTAACAAGCCAAGTTATCTCTACGCCATTTGAAGTTGCTTTTCACGGAACAACCTATAACATGGCTGGAATCGGTTGTGTTTCTTCCTATCCTGAATATCGTGGACAAGGCGGTATTTCAGCTATTATGAAACAGCTGTTAACTGAACTAGCTGAAAGCAAAGTTGAACTTGCCTATTTAGCACCATTTTCTTATCCATTTTACAGAAAATATGGTTTTGAACAACTATTTGAGCAAATCAGTTATACAGTCAAGGCTGAAAATTGGCCTAATGTACCAGCAACTCCAGGTAAAATGAGACGTGTTTTATTTAAAGAAGCCAAAAGTGCTTGTTTAGGTATCTATTCAGCTATACCCAAAAATAAGCGTGGAGCTCTTATTCGAGAATCTTGGTGGTTGGATTACACGCTTGGCATGGATCAAGAAAATCAGTTTGCGCTTTATGAAGATGAAGCTGGTGAGGTAAAAGGGTATTTGATCTATCAATCTAGTGCTGAGTGTTTTGTGATTAAAGAATGGGGCTATTTAACGAATCAAGCGTTTCAATCGATCATTCGGTTCATCGGTTCTCATAATGGCTCATCCCGAGAATTCCAGTTTAAAACAGGATTTGATGGTCAAAATTTGAGTTATTTAATGCCTGCTCCTTTAGTGGAAATGGAAGTCGTTCCTTTTATGATGGGAAGAATTGTGGACTTAGAGAGTTTTTTGAGTAAGTATCCGTTTAATTCTGGAAAAAAAGAAAGCTATTATCTGGCTGTTGAAGATATGTATGGGTCGTGGAACGAAGGAATATGGGAATTAGTGATCAATGAATTAGGAAAAAGCGAAGTAAGAAAGCTTGAACAACTGCCTGAAACCTTGACTAAAGCAGAGCTGATCACTAGTACGATTCAATCGTTGACGCAAGTCTTTATGGGGTATCGATCAAGTAACGAGCTAAGATTCTATGGAAAAATTTCTGGAAAAGAAGAACTGATGCAGTGCTTGGATGAACGTTTGGTAAAAGAACGACCAACATTAGAAGATTATTTTTAAAAGACAAAATATGAGCATTTACTTATAGAGAATTGTGACTCTTGTTATGTCAGGGATAGTCATTTAACCTCCCTTTTGTTTTCCTTAATGGACTTAAGATTCTTATAAAACAAAACGTTTATAAGCAGATGAGTGGCAGAACATGCTTGAAGTTCATATAATAATAGTAAGGAAAGATATAAAAGTTTAAGGACGAAAGGCAGGAGAAAAAATATGAGTAAAACAAAAGAAGAAAAAATCGCTAGAAATGGTAAAATCGGTAAAACTTTAGCAATTGTTGCTGGTGGGCTTTATTTAGTCAAAATGCTAAAAGGTAAAAAAGAAATCAAAAAGTAAACGTAGCATACTGAGTGCAAGAAGGCAGCAGAGTTGTTTTTTTGATTGGAAGTAGGGAAGCAAACTATTTTTTTAGTTTACTTCCCTACTTTCTTTTTATTTGTTATTGACACTGATTGGAAAGACTTCTAAAATGAATGAAGAATGTTCTCGTAGCTCAGTAGGATAGAGCAATCGCCTCCTAAGCGATAGGTCGCTGGTTCGATTCCAGTCGGGAACGTAAAGATGGGGATAGGATAACAGTCTCTAACTCCAAGAAATAAGCTACACTCCATGAAAATTTTCTTTAATTTTCGTGGAGTGCAGCTTATTTTTCAAGGAATTGTTTCTATTTTCACCGCTAATCTAATCACATTGTTTTATAAGAGAAGCTAAAAAGGTCCAATCCTTTTGAATAAGAGGGTCAAGTTTTTGATTATAAAAAACAGCAGCTGGATGATAAGTTGGAAAGATCGTATAAATATTTGCTGATTTTATCAGTTGATTTTTACTTTTTGAATATTTCAAAATGGGTAAGTGCAGCAGTTGTCCATGATAAGCTGAAATCGTGAATTTACTTCCTAACAATCGTTGTAACCCAGTATTTCCCATCGGTACGAGAATTTTTGGTTGGATTTTATTGATCTCATAATCTAGCAAGGGAGCATAAGCTACAACTTCTGCTTTAGTTGGCGTACGATTAGGATACTTTGTTTCTAGGAGACCTGTTTTTTTGTTAAGTTGTTCTTTTATACTAAACGGTCTGCTTCTGACTGCACTAGTAATATAGATATCTTCTCGTGTCAATGCTGCTTGAGCTAACCAGCCATTGAGCTTTTCACCAGATCTGCCGCTAAAAGGGATTTTTGTTTTTATTTCTGTTTCTCCAGGAGCTTCGCCTATCAACATCAAAGCTGCATTTTTCGGTCCTTGACCGGAAAGAAAACCTTCTAAGTGATGACCTTTCATCTTCTTAGCAACTGTTTCTACTAACTTTTTTGGATAGTCCAATCGAAACATCTCCTTCTAATTTTGAAAAAGGGCAGAGATCGAGAAAAAAGTTTCTTTTTCTTGATCTCTACCTCTTTATTTTTTAAGCCCAATCGCCATTACGGAAAATTGGAACGCGTGTACCATCTTCTCTAATGCCATCGATATTCATTTTATCTGACCCAACCATGAAATCAACATGTGTATGACTACGATTTAAGCCAGCTTCTTTTAATTCTTCTTCAGTCATTTCAGTTCCGTCTTGTAAGTTAAACGAATAAGCTGAACCGAAAGCTAAATGGTTTGAAGCATTTTCATCGAATAAAGTATTATAGAAAATGATTCCAGATTGAGAAATCGGTGAAGGATCTGGAACTAGTGCAACTTCACCTAAATGACGTGCCCCTTCGTCTGTATCTAATAATTTTGCTAAAACTTCTTGACCTTGCTCAGCAGAAAAATCAATGACTTTCCCATCTTTAAATGTAAATTTCATCCCTGAAATAGTTGTTCCGGCATAACTTAGTGGTTTAGTACTAGAAACAACTCCGTCCACTCGGCGGCTATCTGGGGCAGTGAAGACTTCTTCAGTCGGCATATTAGCCATAAACGTTTCACCGCGAGCATTATCGCTACCTGCACCTTCCCATAGATGATTCTTGGGTAATCCGATTACTAAGTCTGTTCCAGGTGCTGTATAGTGTAAAGCGTTAAATTGTTCTTTGTTTAATTCAGCGGCTTTAGTGGCTAATTTGTTGTCATGTTTTTTCCAAGCAGCAACAGGATCTTCTTCGTAAACGCGAGTTGTTTTGAAAATTTCATTCCAAAGAGCATCCACTTGTTGTTCGCTGTCATTTAAATCTGGGAAAACTTTAGCTGCCCATTCTTTGCCGGAAGCTGCAACAACTGTCCAGCTGACTTTGTTCGCTTGAGTAACTTTTCTTAAATTAGCCAAAGCTTTGCCAGAAGCTGATTGGAAAGCGGCTACGCGATCTGTATCTACACCAGCTAAAGCATCTGGATTAGCGGAAACAACGCTGATTCGGCTAGCGCCTTTATTGACCCAATCATCTGTCTGATCTATTTTATATTGAGGAACATTTTCCAAATATGTTTTATCTGCATGTAATAAAAATTCACGCTGAACGACATCATCATTCCATTGAACGATTACTTCGCCTGCTCCTAATTTGTACGCTTCTTCTGTGATCAATCGAGCTAAGGGTGCTTGATCAACACTAATTTGTAAAACAATACTTTGTCCTTTTTGAACATTGACACCCGTTTCAACAATCAGCCTAGCATATTTTTTTAATGTCTTATTAAAATTTGTTAATGTCATAGAATAACCTCCTAGTTTTTCATACATCTAATCGTCCATATCATAACACGTACCTTTCATGAACTCAAACAAACAAGTAGGTTATAGACCTTATTTAATTTCAGCAAAAACCGTTCAAAAGTCCCGTATAATCAAATAAATAAAATAATATAAAACGAAGGACTAGTATTTTGCAGAATAAACAAATCGTGTTACAATAACTGTAGTATTTATATGGAAGCGTTGTAAAGGATAGGTAGAGGGGATTGAAAGATTATGGCAAGAAAAAAAACAATTACTAAAGATCAGATTTTAAATGCTGCATACGAAGTAGTGGCCACTGAAGGCTTTTCGAAATTCACCGCACGAAACATTGCAACCAGAATGAAATGCTCAACACAACCTATTTACTTAGAATTCAAAAACATGGATGATTTAAAAGAAGAGTTATTTGAAAAGATTCATCAATATTTGGCAAAAGAGGTGTTTCCTGTTACACAAACGGGTAATACAATCGTGGATTTAGCTTTAAATTATATTCATTTTGCCAAAAACGAAAGCAAACTATACCGAGCGTTATATTTAGAAGAATACGGCGGCGGAAAGAGGATGCAGGAATTTTCTTACAGCTATTTTTCCAATGCAGTCAAGCAAGATTCTGAATATGAAAAATTAAACGATACTGAAATCAATTCGCTTCATATGGGGACATGGATCGTTGCAACAGGAATTGCGGCATTGATGACTTCAGGAATCATTCATCCGAGCGATAAACAAATTGAGCAACTAATGAGAGAATCCATTGAGCAAATTTTAGAACGAAAAGACCCAATCGACATTTAAACAAAAGCACTCACTTTTCAGCTGAAAGGTGAGTGCTTTTGTTTAAATAGTTATTTTTCTGCTTCCGCTAATTTTTTAGCAAAGGCTTCAAGGTTTTGAATATCTTCTTCTTCTGCTGCCAAATCAACTTTTACACTATCGGCTCCTTTAGTAGCACCGATTTTTGTGAAAACAGCATCAAAATCATCAACTGATTTGCAGAATTCGTCATAAAATGTATCGCCAGAACCACATACACCGTATGTTTTTCCAGATAAATTGATTTCTTGTAATTCTTCATAGAAATCCACGATTTCATCTGGAAGTTCACCATCACCATAAGTGTATGTTGCAACAACACAAATGTCTGCATCTTCAAAATCTTCTGGATCAACTTGTGTACATTCATTGATTTCAACTTCAATATTTAAATTTTCAAAAGCTTCAGCAACGATATCTGCGATCTCTTCTGTATTGCCAGTCATGCTTGCATAAACGATTTTAGCTAAGGTCATTAGATTTCCTCCTTTAAATAGTACAATCTTGATTATATCAGAAGAACGAAGGTTGTGTAAATTACAAAATTAAGGCTAGGGAAGATCTGATTTGTCCAGAGAAATAAGGGAAGAAGTTGCTTTTGTACCAATGATTATGTTGATCAAGAGAGTATGAAGAGGAATGAAATGTATATTTGCTAACTACTTTTCAGTGAAATTTTCACAAATTATGATAAAATACTCTTATATAAAGATTATCTAGCTTCGCGGGCTAGTTTTATAGAAAAAAGCTATTGTCTTATTTTTCTACGAGACTGAGCAAGCCCACTGCGCTTTTAAATTTTAGGAGGACTATATTAAATGATTACATTAAAATCACCAAGAGAAATTGAAATGATGGATGAATCTGGAGAATTATTGGCAGATGTTCACCGTCATTTACGGACATTTATCAAGCCTGGAGTGACTAGCTGGGATATAGAAGTATTTGTAAGAGACTTTATTGAAAGTCATGGTGGAATTGCGGCACAAATTGGCTTTGAAGATTATAAATATGCAACTTGTTGCAGCATCAATGATGAGATTTGTCACGGTTTTCCTAGAAAAAAACCATTAAAAGATGGCGATTTGATCAAAGTTGATATGTGTATCGATTTAAAAGGTGCTGTATCTGATTCTTGCTGGGCTTATGTGGTTGGAGAATCTACACCAGAATTAGATCATTTGATGGAAGTAACAAGAAAAGCATTGTATCTAGGCATCGAACAAGCACAAGTTGGTAACCGCATCGGAGATATTGGGCATGCAATCCAAACATATGTTGAAAGTGAAAATTTATCTGTCGTAAGAGATTTTGTAGGGCACGGAGTTGGGCCAACTATTCATGAAAGTCCTCTTATCCCACATTATGGTGAGGCAGGAAAAGGACTTCGCTTAAAAGAAGGTATGGTCATTACGATCGAGCCGATGGTCAATACTGGCACTTGGCGTATGAAAATGGACCCAAATGGCTGGACAGCTTACACTTTAGACGGAGGGATCAGCTGTCAGTTTGAACACACTTTAGCTGTTACTAAAGATGGACCAAAAATTTTAACTTCTCAAGGAGAAGAACTGACATATTAATTAAGAGTGAGACGATCATGTTTTTCTCTGAGGAGTAAATTCTTCGCTAGTTATGAAATGATGTAGCTTGAAGGTTTGCTCGTTTACTTTTAGCTCACTGTTAGGTGAGTAGGAATAACAGCTTGTATTAACTAATTAGAGGAGAATTTTATGAAACTGGTGGACAAAGTAAAAAATAATGATAATTTAATGCGTTTCATAGAAACAACTCAACGGCGTATGGTCGATTCAGAGATAGGGAATACGTCCGTTGTTGTGGCTTATTACTTACTTTTGTCCTTGTTTCCTCTCTTGATTGCGGTGGGAAATATCCTACCGTATTTACATATTGATCCAAATGATGTGCTGCCTTATATTGCTGAGGCAATTCCAAAGGCTATTTTTGATGACTTAAAACCAGCGATCCAATCTTTGCTTACACAACGCTCTGGTGGGTTGCTGTCGATTTCTGCATTAGCGGCTTTATGGAGTGCTAGTCAAAGTATCAACGCGCTACAGACTGCAATGAACAAAGCATTTGGTGTTGAACAACGTAAAAATTTTATTATTGTTCGAATTATGTCTTTGTTGGTGATTCTCTTGTTTATGATTGCAATCGTCGGCGTAGTCGGTGTTTTAGGGTTAGGTAAAACGATTTTAGATTTGCTGCAACCTATATTCAATTTTTCAACTGATTTTATTGATACCTTTCAAGCATTGAAGTGGCCGATTACGTCTTTGGTTTTACTTGTTATTATGTGTTTGATTTATCGTGTTGTCCCTAATGCAAAGCTGAGTTTTCGTTCGATTATCCCAGGTGCTGTATTTGCAACAGTCGGTTGGATGTTGTTGTCACAAGTTTTTGGGTTGTATATCAAATACTTCAGCTCAAAAATCGCCAGCTATCAAATTATAGGAAGTTTTATTATATTGATGTTATGGTTGAATTTTGCCGCAACGATCATTATTCTAGGTGGTATCATCAATGCGGTCGTCAAAGAATATTTATCCAATGAAAAAATTCAGCATCGTTATGGATTGATTAACCGCCTTATAGATAAAATAAACGAAAAATTTAAGAAATAGATTAAATGCTCTGGATTTAAATAAATAAGGGAAGGTGTTTCCCACTCTCATTCGGTGGAAACACCTGTTCCAACTTGTAAATGCAGAATGATTCGGTATAATATACGATGTACATTAAGAAAGTGGGTTCATCATGTCGATGTTTATTTATGAAATTGTTATACGTCTATTTTTGACGTTTATTTTATCCTTGATCTTAACTCCGATAGTTAAGTTGTTGACTTTTAGAATGGGCGCGTATGATGCGCCAGGGGAAAGAAGAGTGAATACCAAAAATATGCCGACAGCTGGCGGATTGAGTATTTATTTTGTTTTTTCATTTTCTTGTCTCGTGTTGTTCCAGTCAATCATCCCGGTCGGTTATATTTGGCCGATTATTTTAGGCGCAGGAATTGTGGTTGCTACAGGTTTGATCGATGATATTTATGAATTGACACCAAAGAAAAAAACATTGGGGATTCTGTTAGGAGCCTTGGTTATTTATTTTGTAGCAGAAATTCGGATCGATGCTGTAACATTGCCGTTTTTTGGTCATATTGATTTAAGCTGGTTTAGTTTACCGCTGACGTTATTTTGGATACTGGCTATTACAAATGCAATTAATTTGATCGACGGATTAGATGGACTTGCCTCTGGTGTGTCTATTATCAGTTTAACGACGATTGGTGTCATTGGTTATTTTTTCCTTCATGCCAAAACAGTTTATATTCCAATCGTGATTTTTGCTTTAGTTGCTAGTATTGCGGGATTTTTCCCATATAATTTTTATCCAGCTAAGGTTTTTCTTGGCGATACCGGGGCGTTGTTTTTAGGCTTTATGATTGCTGTTATGTCTTTACAAGGCTTGAAAAATGCTACATTCATTACAGTGATCACGCCGATGATTATTTTAGGTGTACCAATTACAGATACGGTTTATGCGATTATTAGACGTTTGATGAACAAACGTCCGATTTCTTCTGCTGATAAGATGCATTTGCATCATAGATTGCTGTCCCTTGGATTTACGCACAAAGGTGCGGTTATGACGATTTATGGTTTGGCTTTAGTTTTTTCATTTGTTGCTTTGCTGTTCAGTTATGCAAGTAACATCGCAGCAATTCTGTTGATTGTTTTTAGTATAATTGGACTAGAATTGTTTATTGAAATGATTGGATTGGTTGGAGAAAATCATCAACCGTTGATGTATATTTTACGTATATTTGGTAATCGAGAATTTCGTCAACAACAGTTAGAGAAACGCTTAGGCAAACATTCTAAGAAAAAGTAAATAATCATTGAGAAAAATTATTGAGGCTCTAAGCTATGTTATAATTTATTGACTAAATAAATGAAGAGAACGAGACATAAGGGTGAATTTTTGCTTCGTTCTCCAATGATTAACTAAAGAATTTGAAAATATACTTTATGAAGTTTTACGCATAAAAGTGAGATCGGATTAAAGACTAGCAAATAAAATTAGAAGTAGTTGCTGCTTTTAATTAGGGGATAGAAAAGCTTTAGTTTCACTATCCTATCTTATAATGAGGTGCAAAAAAATATGAATGATAGAATAGCAATTTCCATTGTTACTCACAATAGCCGTCATATTTTTGATGTGCTTGATAATTTGAAAAATGAATTATCTTTAGAATCAAAATATGACATACATATATTTGACAATGCTTCCGAGCAAAGTTACATAAACAAATTAGAAAACTACGGTACGTTCATTACCTTGCACCGTTCTACTGAAAATAAAGGTTTTGGGTATGGGCATAATCAGATTATAAATGAAGTGGCTGCACATTTTAGTGTTATTTTTAATCCGGACGTCTTGATTACCAAAGAAGCTTTAGAAAAAATGGTTCAACGAATCCAAGCAGATGAACAGCTAGCGGCAGTCTGCCCTAAAGTGTTGAACTCAGATGGGACTACCCAATATTTAGTACGACAAAAACTAGACGTGTTTGATTATATGCTTCGATTTGTTCCTTTTAAAGCAGTTAAAAAGTTATTTGATAAACGGTTAAGTTATTACGAATGCCGAGATTTACCGGATGATAAGACTTCTTTTATAAAAATGGGCTCTGGCTGTTTTATGATTATCGATAACGATAAATTCAAGCAAATTGGTGGCTTTGATGAACGATTTTTTATGTATTTTGAAGACAATGATCTTTGTTTGCGTTTTGGAAAAGCTGGCTACAAGATTTTATACACACCTTTTGAAACAGTAACTCATATGTATGAAAAAGGAGCACATAAAAACAAAAAGTTATTTAAGGTTTTTATACAATCAATGGTTAAATTCTTTAATAAATGGGGCTGGAGGTTTTTCTAGTGAGAAATAAGTTAGTCGTTACACTTGTTTTATATCAAACTGACTTTTCACAAACATCTAGCTATCATCTATTAAAAAAAATGACTGTAGAAAAAGAAACAGTATATTTATTTATTTATGATAATAGTAAAAAAGCGCAGGATGATGAACTATTTCATCATAAGAACGTTCGCTATGTTCATGATGAGACAAACCCTGGATTGGCTAAAGCATACAATGCTGCCAGTCAATATTTATTGGATATTCAAGGAGATTTACTGCTATTGCTTGATCAAGATACCTTGATTGATGAGTTGTATCTTGATAAACTTTTACACATAGAATTGAATGAAGAGATTGGTGCATATGTCCCAATCGTCATTTCTCATGGCAGACAGATATCTCCAGTATTTTCCGATAAATACATTGGAGGTCAGTCGCAGTTTCCCAAAGCTGGTGTTTATACAGAGATGATTATGAGTATTAATTCTGGAACAGCATTACCAAGAGAAACGTTAAACAGTATTGGTAAGTTTAACTTAGAATTCCCACTAGATTTTTTGGATCACTGGCTTTTTTGGGAAATTCATCAGCTGTATAAAAAAATCAGTGTATTAGATTATCAACTGGCGCATGATTTATCTGTATTAGATTATCGAACAATCAGTAGTCAAAGATATGAATCTATTATTCGTGCAGAAACACTATTTTATCAAAAATATGATCAAGATAAGTTTTATATTCATAGAAAACATCTCTTTCTAAGAACAATCAAGCAATTTTTGCGTGTTAAAAATAGGAAGATATGGCGGCGGACATTTCGAGAGTTCTGGTCACTGATGAAAGGAAAGTAAATGATCTCAGTTTGTATTGCAACATATAATGGAGAGAAATATTTAGAAGAACAGCTTAATAGTATCTTGGCCCAAATCAGTGTAGGTGATGAGTTAATCATTTCTGATGATGGGTCCGTAGATGCAACGATCGCTATCCTTAAACGATATGCAGCTCAAGATCAGCGGATAAAATTGTTTAAAGGTCCAGGTAAAGGATTAATTGCGAACTTTGAATTTGCGATTACTCAAAGCCAAGGAGATTTTATTTTTTTAGCAGATCAAGATGATGTGTGGCTTCCAGAAAAAGTTCAAACAACGCTAGGTTTTTTTCAAGAACATGATGAAATAGATTTGGTGATTAGCGACTTGGTGATTGTTGATGAGCAATTGGAAGTAATTGAACCTTCTTATTTTGAGTATCGAAAAGTAAAGTTAGGTTTTCTTCACAATCTTGTGAAAAATAAGTATATCGGTGCAGGTATGGCTTTTCGCAGTAGAATGAAAACAAAGATATTACCAATTCCAGCAAACGTACCTATGCATGATATGTGGATTGGTTTGATTGCAGCGTTTAGGAAGAAGAGTGCATTGATTCCTCGAAAGCTTACTTTGTATCGTAGACATAACAATAATGCGAGTGAAATCAATACAAAGTCTAGTTTTATACAACAATTAAAATGGCGATCTGTACTTATTTTAGCTCTGATTAAACGCGGTGTAGTAAAAATAAAATGAGAATTATTTTACAGTTTTGTAAAATAATTTCAAAAGGCATGACAAGTCTCAATGATAATGCGATAATGTTTAGTGATATTATTAAGTAAACGAAATAAATAATTTAAAGGAGTTTTTCCATGAAAGGAATAATTTTAGCTGGGGGAAGTGGAACAAGACTGTATCCATTAACGAAAGCGACATCAAAACAATTAATGCCGATTTATGATAAACCAATGATTTACTATCCAATGTCAACATTAATGTTAGCAGGGATAAAAGAGATTTTAATTATCTCTACACCTGATGATACACCACGTTTTGAAAGTTTGTTTGGTGATGGGAAAGATTTGGGTATCAAGATTGAATATGCAGTCCAAGAAAGTCCAGATGGATTAGCGCAAGCGTTCATCATTGGAGAAGAGTTCATTGGTGATGATAGTGTTTGTCTTGTTTTAGGAGATAATATTTATTATGGCGGCGGTTTATCTAATATGTTGCAGCGTGCAGCATCAAAAGAAAGTGGAGCGACTGTTTTCGGTTATCATGTGAATGACCCTGAACGATTTGGTGTTGTTGAATTTGACAATAACATGCAAGCTCTTTCTATTGAGGAAAAACCAACGGAGCCAAAATCCAATTATGCTGTAACTGGTCTTTATTTTTACGATAACGAAGTCGTTGAGATTGCAAAAAATATCAAGCCTTCTGAACGTGGAGAATTAGAAATTACAGATGTGAATAAAGTCTATTTAGAAAAAAATAAATTATCAGTTGAATTGATGGGACGAGGATTTGCATGGTTAGATACTGGTACCCATGAGTCACTATTAGAAGCGTCAACGTTTATTGAAACAATTGAGAAACGTCAAAATTTAAAAGTAGCTTGTTTAGAAGAAATTGCTTACCGTATGAGTTATATTACAAAAGAGCAATTAGTTGAATTAGCACAACCATTAAAGAAAAATGGTTACGGACAATATTTATTACGATTAGCAGAAACTGAGTAGGAGCGAATAGTATAATGAAAGTTATCGATACAAAATTGCAAGATGTAAAAATCATTGAAATGGATGTTTTTGGCGACCATCGCGGTTTTTTTACTGAAAGTTATTCTAAAGAAAAATTTGCTGAACAAGGATTAGATTTTGATTTTGTACAAGACAATCATTCCCTATCAAGCGAAGCTGGCGTATTAAGAGGTTTACACTTTCAAAAAGGTGAGGCAGCTCAAACAAAATTGATTCGTGTAGTGACTGGTGCGGTTTTAGACGTGATTGTGGATATCCGTAAAGGCAGCCCAACTTATGGACAATGGGAAGGTTATATTTTGTCAGAACATAACCATCGTCAATTATTGGTTCCTAAGGGTTATGCACATGGTTTTGTAACGTTGACACCAAATGTTAACTTTATGTATAAGTGTGATAACTATTATAATGCAGCTGCAGATGGCGGCATTGCTTTTGATGATCCTAACTTAGCCATTGATTGGCCAATCGATATCCAAAAAGCAATCACGTCTGAAAAGGACAAAAATCATCCGACATTAAAAGAATTTGAAGCAGAGAATCCTTTCGTTTATGGTGAAATCTAAAAAAATTTAGGAGCGATTTTGAAGATGAAAAAAATCATTGTTACTGGTGGAGCTGGATTCATCGGGTCAAACTTTGTTCATTATGTTGTGAACAATCATCCAGAAGTTCATGTAACTGTATTAGATAAATTAACGTATGCAGGAAATAAAAAAAATCTTGAAGGACTACCAACGGATCGTGTTGAATTAGTCGTTGGCGATATCGCTGATGCTGAATTAGTCGATCGCTTGGTTAAAGAGACAGATGCAGTGGTTCATTATGCGGCAGAATCTCATAATGACAATTCTTTAAACGATCCATTTCCGTTTGTACAAACAAATATTATTGGAACGTATACTTTGATTGAAGCATGCCGTAAACATGATGTTCGTTATCATCATGTCTCAACAGATGAAGTTTATGGTGATTTACCATTACGTGAGGATTTACCAGGACATGGAGAAGGAGCTGGAGAGAAATTTACAGCTGATACTCCGTACAATCCATCAAGTCCCTACTCTTCAACGAAGGCAGGTTCAGATTTATTAGTAAAAGCCTGGGGTCGCTCATTTGGCTTGAAAGCAACAATTTCAAACTGCTCAAATAACTATGGACCGTATCAGCATATTGAAAAATTCATTCCACGCCAAATTACGAATGTTTTAAGTGGAATTACACCAAAATTATATGGTGCAGGCAAGAATGTACGTGACTGGATTCATACTAATGACCATTCTTCCGCTGTTTGGACGATTTTAACTAAAGGTCGCTTAGGCGAAACGTACCTAATTGGTGCGGATGGTGAAGAAGATAACAAAGCAGTCATGGAATTGATTTTAGAATTAATGGGTCAACCAAAAGATGCTTATGAGCATGTAAATGATCGACCAGGACATGACTTACGTTATGCTATAGACTCTACAAAGTTACGTGAAGAATTAGGCTGGGTACCTGAGTTTACTAACTTCCGTGACGGTTTAGCTGACACAATTCAGTGGTATACAGATAACAAAGACTGGTGGCAAGCTGATAAAGAAGCTGTAGAAGCAAATTACGCTAAAAATGGACAATAAATTGTTGTGATTGTACTTTAGAAATAAACGCTCAACATACTTGATTGAAATAAGAATTTGTGAGGCAGGAGCAGTCCTGCCTTTTTTCTTGAAGGAGGAAATAATAATGATACTTTTAACTGGTGGAAACGGGCAATTAGGAACAGAATTACGTCATTTATTAGATGAACAAGGCTTAGAGTATGTTTCAACAGACTCAAAAGAAATGGATATCACAGATGCTGAACAGACAATGGCATTCATCACTAATTTAAAACCAGAGCTTATTTATCATTGTGCAGCTTATACCGCAGTAGATAAGGCAGAAGATGAAGGCAAAGAATTAGATGAAAAAATAAATGTGAACGGCACACAAAATGTAGTTGATGCTGCGAAAGCTGTAGACGCAACATTGGTTTATATTAGTACAGATTATGTATTTGATGGAACGAAAAAAGACGATATGTACAAAGTAGATGATCAAACCAATCCACAAAACGAATATGGCCGCACTAAATTGTTAGGTGAACAAATCGTTCAAAAATCAATGGAAAAATATTATATTATTCGTACTTCATGGGTGTTTGGTCAGTATGGACACAATTTTGTTTTCACTATGCAAAAATTAGCTGAAACACGTGACCAACTTACAGTCGTCAATGATCAATTTGGACGCCCAACATGGACTAGAACTTTAGCGGAGTTTATGACATTTGTGATTAAAGAGAATGCGCCGTATGGTGTATATCATTTATCTAACGATAATAGCTGCAGCTGGTATGAATTTGCTAAAGAAATTTTAAAAGATGTTAAAGTAGAAGTACTACCTGTGGACTCAAGTAAGTTTCCTCAAAAAGCTATCCGTCCTAAGTATTCTGTAATGGATATCAGCAAGGCTAAAAACTTGGGCTTTGATATTCCAACTTGGGAAGAAGCATTGAAAATGATGCTGAATTAATTGACTAAAAAAGCAAATAGACCGTATTTATTTGCTTTTTACATAGCTCTTGTATCAGTTAACCATTGCGCGTAAATTAGAGCATCTTTTATTTTACAAGCATCTAAGTTATAATTATTGAGTTGAAATCTTTAGTTACTATTGATTGGAGGAAGTACAAAATGAAAAAAATTTCAGTATTTGGTTTAGGCTATGTAGGACTTGCTAACGCTTTATTATTAAGTCAAAATGAGCAAGTGAAAGCCTACGACATCGTTGAAGAAAAAATTGATTTATTAAATAAGGGAATTTCACCTATAGAAGATAAAGAAATACATGCTTTTCTAGATAGAAAAGACCTAAATGTCGAGTTTTCGAAAGATTTCGAAGATGCGGTTAAATTTGGTGAGTACTTAATCATTGCAACGCCAACTGATTATAATGAAGAGAAAAATTACTTTGACACTTCTACTGTTGAAAATGTTATAGAACGAGCATTAGCTATTCGTAAAGATGCTATATTTATAATAAAATCAACTGTACCTGTTGGATATACAGATACTATAAAAGAAAAGTACCAAACGGAAAACATTATCTTTTCTCCTGAATTTTTACGTGAAGGTAAGGCATTATATGATAACCTTTATCCATCAAGAATTATTGTTGGTGAATGTTCTGAACGTGGGAAAGAAATTTCTACGATGTTTTTAGAAAATACAGTTGATAAGAATGCTGAAGTATTGCTGACTCATGCGACAGAGGCAGAAGCAATAAAATTATTCTCTAACACGTATCTAGCGCTTAGAGTCGCTTATTTCAATGAATTGGATACTTATGCTGAAGTAAGAGGATTAGATGCAAAGCAAATCATTGAAGGTGTTGGATTAGATCCAAGAATCGGTTCACATTACAATAATCCATCTTTTGGTTATGGCGGTTATTGCCTACCTAAAGATACAAAACAATTGCGTGCGAATTATGATAAAGTACCAAATAATATTATTGGTGCGATTGTAGATGCTAATACTACTCGTAAAGATTTTATTGCTGAACAGATAGCAGCTAGAAAGCCTAAAGTAGTTGGGATTTATCGTTTAACAATGAAAGCAAATTCAGATAATTTTAGATATTCTTCTATTCAAGGAATTATGAAACGATTGAAAGCAAAAGGAATAGAAGTTATTGTTTACGAACCAAACTTAGCTGAAGAAGAGTTCTTCAATTCTAAAGTTGAGAAAGATTTGGAAACTTTTAAACAACTTTCTGATGTCATTGTGGTAAATCGAATGGAAACAGCTTTGTCTGATGTTGAACAAAAAATTTATACAAGAGATATTTTTAAAAGAGATTGATAGCTGATAATATACAAAAAGCTGTTCTGAATCAGGTAAACGACTACTTCTCTTTGTTTTTTCCTAATTAATAAATTCAACTTTTTGTATGCACTGTTCGACACTGTAGCGTTGAATGCGAAAATTTAGTATAATAAACAGATTAATGAATTTGCTTGCGGTGCGATAACAGGTATTTTTATTTTTACAAAGCTGTTTCATTAATGTTTTTTATGATATATGACGATGAAGTTATCAATGTTGTCATTCTTCAAAAACTGAGATTTGAGGGAGATTTATTAATGTTTGAAAAAAAGAATAGAATTTTATTAAAAGAACTGGTAAAAACTGATTTTAAATTAAGGTATCAAGGAAGTGTTATTGGTTATTTATGGTCGGTTTTAAGACCAGTGATGTTGTTTGCAGTTATGTACGTGGTGTTCATTTATTTTCTCCGTTTTGGAGATGATGTTCCTCATTTTGCAGTAGCATTACTTTTGGGTCAAGTATTATGGGGCTTTTTCAATGAAACGACTAACTTAGGGATGGTATCGATCGTTAATAGAGGAGATTTATTAAGAAAACTTAATTTCCCAACATATATCGTTGTTGTTTCAGTTTCTATAAATGCATTCATTAATCTGATGATCAGTCTTGTTATAGTATTTGTCTTTGGATTGATCAACAATGTTGATTTATCAGTATTTGGCTTTTTGGCTCCGCTTATTTTCATAGAATTGTATGCTTTTTCATTGGGAATTGCGTTTATCTTAGCTACAGTTTATGTAAGATTTAGAGATATTGGGCCAATCTGGGAAGTTATTTTACAGATTGGATTGTATATGACGCCGATTATTTATCCAGTAACATTGATTATTGAAAGAGCGGATATTAGAATTGCGAAGTTGCTACTATTAAATCCTATGGCGCAGATGATCCAGGATATGCGTTATTGGTTCACAAGTCCTGTGAATGTCACAGTATGGCAATTGATTGATAATAAATTTATTATGGTTATTCCATATATTATACCTTTCATCGTATTGATAGTCGGGTTTTTGATTTTTAATAAAAATTCTAAGAAGTTTGCGGAGATTCTTTAATTATGAAAAATGACGTAGCAGTAAAAGTAGATGGTATAAGTAAAAGTTTCCGACTCCCAACGGAAAATACAACGAGTCTGAAAAGGACGATTGTTAATTATTTTCAGGGAATCAAGGGATACAGAGAACAAAAAGTACTTAGAGATATTTCATTTGAAGTTAAAAAAGGAGACTTTTTTGGGATTGTAGGACGAAATGGTAGTGGGAAATCTACACTACTAAAAATCATATCTCAAATTTATGTACCTGAACACGGTAGTGTAGAAATTAATGGTAAGTTAGTCTCATTTATCGAATTAGGTGTAGGATTCAACCCAGAGTTATCTGGGAAGGAAAACGTTTATTTGAATGGTGCTTTATTAGGATTTTCAACCGTTGAGATTGATGATATGTATGATGATATTGTAGAGTTTGCTGAATTATCGGATTTCATGAATCAAAAATTAAAAAATTATTCAAGTGGTATGCAAGTTCGTTTAGCTTTTTCAGTTGCGATTCAATCAAAAAGTGACATTCTAGTTTTAGATGAAGTTTTGGCTGTAGGGGATGAAGCATTTCAACGTAAGTGTAATGACTATTTTATGCAGGCAAGAGAAGATAAAAAGACGATTATTTTAGTAACACATTCAATGGATGCTGTCCGTAAATATTGTAATAAAGCAATGATGATCGATAAAGGTGAAGTGAAGATCATTGGCACTCCAGAAGATGTTGCGAATCAGTATTCATTATCAAACGTTTTAGATAGCGGGTCAGCTACTGTGATTGAAGGATCTAACGACGAAGAAAATGAAATTGAAGAAGAGCAAAAAACAAAAATGATCGAAAATTTAAAGGTAGAATTACTTTCTGACACAATTATAGATAAAGAGAACTCTTTAGTTGAATTTACAGTTTCATATGATGTGATTGACAATATGAAAACCTATGTGGCTTTTTCAATGGTTGATATTGATAAGAATGTTTGGATCTATAATGATAATTCTTTTGATTCTATGACATCTGGTGAAGGTCAGAAAAAATTTAGATATAAATGCAATCTAAATAGCATCAATGGTTGTACTATAAAGTTGAATGTTTCAATTCGTAACGATGGTGACGAACCTTGCGCTTTTGCAGATAAAGAAAATTCTCCAGTAATTATAGTGGCGAAAAAAGATAATATGAGCAAAAGCGAGAGAATTTCAAGTAGTGGTATTTTAAAAAGAAATGGTTCGTGGACATCAGAAGAGTAATTGTCTGTTATAGATGGATTTTTAAAACACATTTTAAAAAAATATGACAAAACTTAGATAAAGGTGAAGTGGAAATTGAAGGATTTAGTATCTATTATTATAACTTGCTATAATCATGAAAAGTATATTGCACAATGCCTAAAAAGCGTTTTTTCGCAATCGTATAGCAATATCGAACTATTAATTATAAATGACGGATCAACAGATAACTCTAGTCAAATTATTACAGAACTACTGCCAAGCTCACCCTACCAAAAGACAGAGTTTGTTTCACAAGATAATGCTGGTATCTGTGTTGTGAGAAATCAGGGATTACAGTGGGCTACTGGAGAATTCATTTTATTTGTAGATAGTGACAATTATCTTGATGATGATTATGTTGAAAAGTTGATGTTGACAGCGCAGAATGAACAGACAGATATTATTTACACAGATTTATTTGATGTTGATGCAAATGATGTCTTTATGGAAGCCAAAGAATTTGACTTAGAAACATATTTATCATCAAATTATATTGATAATTGCTCTTTGATCCGAATGTCAAAAATCAAAGATAGCAGATATGATATAGAACTTAATCGTAAAAAACTGGTTGATTATGATTTTATTATGAATATGATTTTGATGAATGGTGCCATACCCAAAAAATGTCATAATACAAAATTGAATTATCGAGTATTAAATGAGTCTATTTCCAGAAAAGATAACCATGTATCTGAAAGATTTTATTTTGAAGTTTATTTGTACATATTGAGTAAATATGTACAACTGTTTCCTATGGAAATTATGGAGGCAGTCAAAAATAATATCTTTGTATTGTCAGATAGAATAAGTGAACTTGTACAGCATATGGAAGGCGTAACGAAACATGTTCATAATCAAGAACATGATTTAGTTCAACTCTCGGAACAAATTGAAACATTAAAGAATGAAATTCTTGTAAGGATCGATACAGAAGAGAAAATATCCTTAGAAAATGAAAATTTAATAAACAAAAACACGCAATTAGTAACCGAACAGACAGATTTGTTAAATGATAACCAACACTTAAAAAATGTTATAGCCATGCTGGAAGTAGAGAAAAATCAAATTTTGAATTCTCGATCGTTTCGAGTAGGTAATCATATAATCAAACCATTTAGCATGGGGATGAAAATTATAAAAAAACCTCAATTGGTTGGTAAAGGAATTCGAAAAATAAATCGAGTTTTATCAAGAAAGGTAAAACAATTACCTAATATTAAAACAATCTATCTAAAACGTGTAAGAGAGATTCAGAGAAATAAAAATAACTATGATCAACCAAGTAGAGTTTTGATTTTTGTGATCTATGAAGATCAAGAAAAACTTCAAAAATATAAACTTCATTTTTTAAAAGCTCTTGCTGAAATTGTGGATAATGTTTTGATAGTGGTCAATGGTGTTTTACCAGAAGAAGATATTTTAGAGCTCTCAGAAATTGGACATGTTGAGTTAAGAAGTAATAAAGGCTATGATACAGCCGCATTTCGATATGGTATCAACTATTTCGGAAAAGATCAATTGAGTAAATATGATGAACTCTTATTAGTCAATGATACAAATGTCGGACCGATTGGGGATATTTCTTCTGCTTTTTCTAAAATGGCAAAAAGAAAATTAGATTTTTGGGGTATTTCATATGGGGAAGAACAAAATGATTTTACGCAATATAATAAGTATGGCTTTATCCCAGTTCATTTACAATCATATTTTCTGATTATTGAAAAATCATTGTTAACTTATGATGGATTTTACGACTATTGGAGAAGTTTGGATGATACTGATTCAAGAAACAAAGCGATAGGGAAGCATGAAACTGTTTTTACTAAACATTTTGAAGAGTTAGGCTTCAAACATGGCGCTTTTAATGAAAATAATGTTGATAGCCCAATGTACATTCATCCATTAAAGATGGTAAAAGAAGGTGTACCTTTAATAAAATATACTGCTTTTTCCAACTATAATAATGATAAATTTGCTTGGCAAGGTTTACTTAGAGAAACAGAAATACCTGACCTGATAGAATATATTAAGTCAGAAACAGATTATCCAATAGAAATTATTGATCAAATCATGGATGACGTTAAAAATAAACAGGCAAAAGAACATATATTGATTATTGATGGTGTAGAAAATGCTATTCCTCAATTGACTAAATACCGGGTGCAAAACAAAATAGAACAATTAGAATCACTTGGCTATGATGTTTGGAGTATAAATTTATCTTCTTTTCAAATGGGGTATGCGGAACATGCAAGCCATATAATCATTTATCGCGCACCGATTGATAATAAGCTGGTTGAGTTGATTCATTTGGCTCGGAAGTATAATAAAGTGATCTTGTATGATATAGACGATTTAGTCATTGATACAAAGTATACGGACCAGTTAACGTACGTGAAAGAATTATCAGCACCGGATAAGCAAAATTATGATAATGGTGTGATTAGCTATGGAGAGATGCTAAAATTATGTGATGGAGTGGTTACTTCTACACAAAAAATGCAAAGCGAACTTTTCAACTATAAAGATTTAGTATTATTAAATCGAAACTTAGCAAATATGGAGTTAGTCGAACTAAGTCAAGCAACGATGAAAAATTATGACGAATTTGATGAGAAAGTAAAGATAGGATACTTCTCTGGATCAATTACACATAATGAGAACTTCGAATTGGTGAAGGGGGCTATCATAAAATTACTAGAAAAATATGATAATTTAGAACTTCACTTAGTTGGACACTTAGATTTGCCTAGTGACCTTAAACCTTTTAACAATAGAATCAAAATTCATCCTTTTGTTGCATGGCAAAAATTGCCTGAGTTGATTAGTGATGTTGATATTAATCTAGCACCTTTGGTAACTTCAATTTTTAATGAAGCTAAGTCAGAAATCAAATGGATCGAAGCAGCCCTTGTAAAGGTACCGACAGTTGCTAGTGATATTGGGGCTTTTAAAGAAATGATTATAGATAATGAGACGGGGATATTGGTTTCTGATGATGAGTGGTATGTTAAGTTGGAATTGCTGATTCAATCCAAAGATATGAGGAAAGAAATTGCCGAGAATGCGTATAAATACGTTTTGGAGCATTGCACGACCAATCATAAAATAGATGAGTTAGTAGGGTATATTAATGAAAAAACAATTTGAAAAACCAGAAAAAATATTTTTACTATTGGCTTCTGTATTTATTAGTTTAAGTATTTTTTTGATGCCAATTGCTAGAGTTCCTGATGAGGCGAGCCATGCTAGAATGGCTTGGGGAATTTTATATGAGAAGACTGATAAGAGCTTTCAATGGCAAAAAATTGATAGTACTAAAGGAGAAATTGATACAGAAGAATATTATCAATTATTCACTAAGAAATTAGATTTTAGTAATGAGAAGGTCAAGCTTTCTCTGCCACCAAAAAGAATAATGCAATTGCCGCAGTTATTAGGTATGTCGTTAGGAAAGATTGTTTATCCATCAGTAGGAATTATGATTACCCTTGGACGCATATTCAACGCTATATTTTATATTTTGATGATGTATTTTATTATAAAACACCTAAAATATGGGAAAATGGCATTAATGTTTATATCTCTTTTACCGATAATGATTCAACAGAGTTCATCGCTTTCGTATGATGTCATGAATTTTGTTGCAGTCACAGGTTTCTTCGCAATTTTAAGTAATTTATCAGTAGAAAAATTACTTACGAAAAAATATATGATTCTGTTATTACTTGCTACAGTAGGATTATATATAACTAAGATCAATAATTTATTCTTAGTAGCTTTATTGTTGACTTTAAGCTTAAGACTCCCAGAAAAATTTGCTAAGACAAATGTCTGGATTGAAAACTGCGAAAGATTGACCAAAAAATACAAATATATTCTAATCGTTTTTGTCTTGGGACTTTTAATGACATTTTCAGTTTTTTACTTGAAAGATAAAGGCGGAATAACAAATTTTGCACAAGTAATGCTGAATACCATTTTAGATAATAACTTAAATCCTCATTTAAATACGTATTTAACAACTGGGATGTTTGGTTATTTAGGAATATTCGATTTTCAAATTCCTATGTGGTTGATCTTTATTGATATTGCTGTGCTAACAATTCTATTAATGAAAAATGAACCATATAAATTAAATAAAAGTTTCGGGGTATTGTCTGGTGGAATGTTACCTTTTCAAGCAATTGTTATTATAGGTGGTATGTATTTCGCATGGACACCTCTTGTCTTGGGAGACGATGCGTTGATATCCCAAGGAGCACAAGGAAGATACTTTACACCGTTTTTAATATATTTAGCACCACTCTTTATTAGTTGCAAAGAAAAGATGACTGTTGTTTTTAATGAAAAGAGTATAACCAAGCTTGCTGTAATTACGATTATCATGAATTTTGTTATGATGATTTACCTAATCCTTTTAACCTATTGGTTCCCATTACAAGAAGCTGAGTGGTTGATAAATTTAAGACAATTGATAGGATGATGATTATGAAAACAATTCTCTTTGTTTCACCAACAGGTACATTAGACAACGGAGCGGAAGTATCAATTTTTAATTTGATGAAATTTTTGGCTTTTGAAGGATACAAAGTAATAAACATCGCCCCAACACAGCAAAAAGTTACTGAAAATGATTATTCGAAGAGGTTTACAGAATGTGGCATTGACTGTATTTTGATAAATAGTCAACGCTGGTGGTGGGAAGATGCACCAGGACATTTATTTGGTACTGAGGCTCAGAGAGCTAACTCATATAGAGAAACGATCAAAAAAATCACTGATGTAATTGAAGAGAATAAAGTGGACATTGTTATTAGTAACACTGTAAACATTTTTCAAGGAGCAGTAGCTGCTGCATTAAAAGAAACGCCCCATTTTTGGTTAATCCATGAATTTCCAGAAAATGAATTTGCTTATTATATCAATAAGCTAGATTTTATTGATGACTATTCAACTGAAATTTTTGCGGTCAATGGCCAATTAAGTGAAAAAATAGCAGAGTTATTTCCTAATAGAAAAATAAAATCTTTTTCTCCGTATACGGAAATTGATACAATAGAGCCAAAAGCCGGAAAGAAACAAAGAATTGTATCAATAGGACGGATATCTGAACGAAAGAATCAACTTGAACTGATTCAAGCATTTGAAAATTTGAATCGCTCCGATATAGAACTCGTTTTTATAGGTGGATGGGATGAAGAGTACAAAAAAGAATGTACGGATCATATTAAAAAAAATCGAGTGAAAAATATTTCATTTTTAGGAAATATGGAGAATCCTTGGGAGAACTTAACAGATCAAGATTTATGTGTATTTCCTTCTGCAATGGAAACATTCGGTTTAGTCTATGTTGAAGCTTTATTAAATGGTATTCCTGTAATACTATCAGACAATCCGGGGCACTCTTCTGCGTACGAAATGTTTAAATTTGGACAATTATATAAAACTGGTAATGTTGAGGAATTAACATCATTGATTGAGACAACATTAGACAACTTTACACAGGTCCGAAAGGATGCTTTTAAATTTATAACAGAGGCTAAAAATATTTATGAGTTATCAGTTGTTTATAAAGAAATTATTAAAGAAATAGACACTAATGATCATAAACAAGAAAATTCAGTTCGACATATTAGTAATCTACTTACTTTAGATGAAAAGAAAAGCAAATTAGCACGTTTAGAATTTAAAGTCAGACAAAAGTTACAAAGAATTATTTATAAAGTATTTCGTAAATAAGAAGCAATTGTTTTATTATTTTTGAAACCTTCAGCATTTAGCTGTTAATAGTCTAGCAAAAGAAGTGTTTCCTAAGTAAACTTGAATATAATATTTTTAAATAGTACAATACAATTAAGTTATCAGTAGTGGAATCACTCTGTATTCTAAAGTGATAACTTAATTTTTTTCTGTGTATTATTTATTTTAATAGCTAATAGTGATAAGGAAGGAATAATATGGAAAAGTTAAAACATACCTTTATGATATGTGCTTATGGAGAATCTCCTTATCTTAGAGCGTGTATTGAATCTTGTGTTAATCAAACTTTGGTAAAAGCTGGAAAATCACAAGTACAGTTGTACACAAGTACACCAAATGATTTTATCGAAAATTTATGTAAAGCTTTTAATATTCCTATGTTTACTCTCCAAGGTGGAGGTATTGGTAAAGATTGGAATAATGCTTTATCATTTGTAGAAACAACCTATGCAACAATTGCACATCAAGATGATGTATACATACCTGACTACGGCAATCTTGTGGTCCAAACGTTTGAAAAACATAAAAAGTGTAATATTGTTTTTACTGATTACAGTGAGATAGACAATAAAGGGGATTTAAGAAAAAGGAATATCAATTTATATATAAAAACCGCTGGTCTACACATGTTATCTATATTACCGTTTAAATGGTATCAAAGACGAATTTATGCTTTTGGTAATTTTATTTCTTGTCCAGCTGTTACGTACAATATGGAAAGGCTGAAAGGCTTTAAATTCGATGAGTCACTGAAGATGACATTAGACTGGGATGCCTGGGAAAGAATCATGAAAAAAGAAGGCAGCGTTAAGTACATTCCAAAAAGACTAATGCTTCACCGAATACATGAAGAGTCTGAAACAACAAATAACACGATTGATAAAACAAGGGAAGTTGAAGAGCAATTATTGTTTGAACGTTATTGGGGAAAAAATATTTCAAAGCTCATAATGAAATTCTATACTTTTAACCAAAAATCAAATAATACTTAATTTATTTTTTAGGGACGGTAAAATGAAAACTAATAAAATTTTATTGATTATTCCAGCTTATAATGAAGCTGATGGAATTGTAGAGGTAATAAAAAAAGTAGAAGAATATAGACGGTCATGCTCTTACCATCTTGATTATGTGGTAATTAATGATGGTTCCACTGACAATGAAGAAGAGGTTTTACAGGCTAACAACATCAATCATATCGAGCTTGTTTATAATTTAGGCATTGGTGGAGCTGTTCAAACGGGCTACAAATATGCTTTAAATGAAGGGTACGATATTGCTGTGCAATTTGATGGTGATGGGCAACATGATATTTATTCTTTAGCTAAACTAATCGATCCAATCATTTTAAATCAAGCTGATTTTACTGTAGGTTCAAGATTTGTTTTAGATAGTGATTCAGAATTTAAATCATCTGGTGCTAGACAACTTGGCATTAAAATTTTATCCAATTTGATTCGTGTGTTGACAGGTGTAAATATTAAAGATGTAACTAGCGGATACCGAGCTGGTAATAGAAAAATAATCCAGCAATTTGTGGATAGATACCCAAGCCAATATCCTGAACCTGAGAGTTATATGTATTTGATAGCGAATAAGTTTAAAATCAAAGAAGTCGGAGTTAAGATGTTTGAGCGAGAAACAGGGAAATCGAGTATTAGCATCATAAATTCAATTAGCTATATGATTAATGTTTCATTATCGATATTAATTGCTTCATTAATAGATAAGGAGGAATATTAATGCCTTTTCAATTACAAATTTTAGCGGTTTTGATAGCGATTATTTTTTTTGTTTCTACTATTCATTTGACACGAAAAGGTCATGCTGAAGTTCGTCAGATGAACAAATGGCTGTTGTTAGGTATTGTTATGATAGTGGGTGCATTATTCCCTCCAATAGGAAATGCAGTAGCTAAATTGTTAGGCATTACTACTTTGACATCGTTAGCTCTTTTCTTATTAACAGGAATTCTCCTGTTTTTCTCTTTGGTTACGCAAATCACGTTGATCAATACAGAAAAACAGTTAAGAGTACTAACACAAGAATTATCTCTTTTAAAGAAGAAGATGAATGAAACAGAAGAGGATTAGTTTATGAATGGAATTTATTTGTCTCAAGATCTGACTCATGCATATGGGATCTTGGAAAAAATCAATAAGCAAATTAACGAATTTGAAAAAAATGATTTCCATATGACTAGACATATAAATGGGAAAAGGAATATAGTTCATTTATTAAGAAATCTAGTCCCATTTTTTTCAGAACAATACTTTAATACTAAAAATATAAACTGGAAAAATTTTGACTTTGTTTATATTCGCAAAGGTGCTGTTTTAGATAAAAGTGTAGTTAATTTAGTAAGAAAAGCGAAAAGACTTAACCCTAGTATAATAATAATTCTTGAAGTTCCGACATACCCTTATCTCGATGAATTTAATGGTTTAGTAAAACTTGATATCATGATGAAAGAGCGAATATGGACCCGAGAATTGTCGAAATATGTTGATAGAATAGTTACTTATTCAGATGATCGGGAAATTTTCGGAATTGAATGTATCAATATTTCTAATGCATATGAATTTACAACGATGAAGTTTGATAGTAAAAAAGTAGGTCAATCCATAAATTTGTTGGGTGTGGCGACGCTTTGTTTTTATCATGGATATGACCGATTGATTGAAGGGTTGAAAAATTATTATGCTGATGACAAAAAGAAAACAGAAGTTAGTTTTACCCTCATAGGAGATGGACCTGTTTTAAAGAAATATCAAAAAATGGTCACAGATTATAAACTTGATCATGCAGTTCATTTAAAAGGAAGAAAAAAACTTTCTGAGCTTGAAGATTACTATCAAGCGGCTGATATAGGTGTTGATTCTTTAGCAAGACATCGTTCAGGTGTTTCGTACAATAGTAGTTTAAAAGGGAAAGAATATCTTGCTAAGGGGTTGCCGATTATTTCCGGTGTAGCAACAGATTTAGATGAGCGGAAGTTACCTTTTTATTATAGAGTTCCTAGTGACGATACACCGATAGAAATTTCTGATATTGTCCATTGGTATGAGCAACTTTTGAATGATAAATCCAAAAATCAACTTTCTCAGGAAATTTACCTTTATGGGAAAAGTAATTTTACGTTTGATAAAACATTTTCTCCAGTAATTGAGTACTTGAAAGGAGTTATGCATGAGTGAATTAGTGAGTATTATTGTTCCTATTTACAATGTTGAAAAATATTTATTAGAATGCTTAGAGAGCCTTGTAACTCAAACATACAAAAATATTGAAATTGTATTGATTGATGACGGATCAACTGACCAATCTAGGGAAATCGCTCAAGAATTTTGTGAGGCTCATCCAGAGTTTAAAACTCAATTGATTGTGAAGGAAAATGGTGGTCAATCTAGTGCAAGAAATGTTGGTATTCAACATGCCAAGGGTACATACTTTATTTTTGTGGATAGTGATGATTTGATTTCTTCGACTCATGTAGAGATCTTATATAAAGCAGTGAATGAAATGAATGTAAAGCTTGCTATGTGTAAATTCACTAAAAATATTAAAGAATTATCTAACGATCTTTCAGTGAATAAGACATCTTTAAAAGGTGATTTTTTAACATTAGTAGAAAAACTATATGCATCAGATTATCATGCTGTATCAGCTTCTGGCAAAATTTATCATCGTACGCTAATTGAAGAAGTTAAGTTTCACGAAGGAATCATATATGAGGACGGTATTTTCTTCTATGAAATAATAGATAAGATCGATGAAATAATTTTAGTAGATTCTGTGTGCTATTATTATAGAACCACAGAAAATTCAACATTGACTTCTAAAATCAATAAGAAAAATTTTGATATTCTCAAAAAAAATGAACTTACACTTTCATTTTTCAAGAAAAGTCATCCAGAAGCACTGACACATTTTTATCAGAAGGCTATGAATGTAAATGATTTTATGGCTGTAAAGTGTATGGAAGATAAAACAACTTTATCGAAAGACTTGCTAAAAAAATTGTACTCACAGAATAAACAATATTCAAAAGGTTTTTTTCCACGAAATATGATCTATTTATCTTGGACAATGTATTATTTTTTTATTTTTATTATAAGTAAAGCTTATAAAACGAATCAGCCTGACAAGGATGTTTTCTTCAAAAAGTTGGTCAAGAGGGTTGTACGTTGATCATTTATGAAGCACACAAAATAGGGGGACTGTTTTGTGAGTTTCTTTAGATGGAAGGAAATATTCTAATCAAAAAAACTACGATAGACTGTTAATTAAAGAAGAGAAATATAGAAGGAAAGGGTTTTTAAATGAATAGTACTTTTCGCATAGGCATGATATTTACAGCGATTGGACAATATAGTGTTATATTGATTCAATTGTTGATAAATATCATTCTTTCAAGATTAATTCCAGTAGAGGAATTTGGTATCGTTGCAAATGCTCAAGTTTATTTGCTTTTTTTTCAACTGATAGTAACTGCTGGAATCGGACCAGCTATTATCCAAAAAAAGGAATTGAATGAGAGAGATTATGGTATCCTATTTAATTACACCATCCTTTTTTCAATTCTTCTAAGTATAATTTTTGGTTTTTCAGGTAATCTAATTGCACTTGCATACCATAATGATATGTACAAACCTTTATTTTGGTCAATGTCGGTTGTTGTCCTTTGTGAAGGAATAAATACGGTTCCTAGAGCTATTTTAAATAAAAGCCTGCGTTTTCGAGCGTTGAATTTACGCTTGTTTTTTTCAAGTTTTATTGGAGCTATATTTGGTATTACTGCCGCATTTGCCGGATGGGGTATATATGCTTTAGTTATTTGTAGCGCTGTACCGGCGATTGTTTCGCTAATATTAAATTTTTCAGCAGTAAAAATTCAATATACAAAAAGTTTAAACCCTCAACCTTTTTTATCTATTCAATCTTTTACAAGAAACCAGTTATTCTTCACTATTTTTAATTACCTTTCAAGAAATTCAGATAATTTGTTAGTGGGAAAATTTTTAGGTCCTGTTCCTATCGCTAACTATCAAAAAAGTTATCAGTTACTTACAATGCCTACAACTGTGTTCTTGGGTGTGATAACACCAGTATTGCAACCGATACTTTCTCAACACCAAGATAACGTAAAGTTAATTAGAGAAACTTTTTTCAAAATTATTCGCGTTTTAAGTTTAATTGCTTTTCCTTTAACAATTTTTATGATGCTAAATGCACAAGAAATAATCTTTTTCCTTTTTGGTTCGAGATGGTATGGAGCTGTGGTTCCTTTTTCTATATTATCGTTTAGTCTATGGGCTCAGATGTTGAATGCAGTGACTAGCAGTATATTTATGGCTCGAGACCACTCTAACAAGCTATTAGTAAATGGAATTATTTCTATTCTGATAATGATTCCTAGTATAATAATGGGAGTAAGTTTTGGAACGATTATCTATGTTTCAATTTTTGTATGTATTGCCAATCTTATTAATTTTATTGTGTCTTATTGGTTATTGATGACTAAAGTTTTAGATGGCAGACTGCAAGATGCATTGAAACAACTTATTATTCCAGCTCTTATGAGTATATTAGTAGCAATAATAATGGTTATTACAAATCCTTTCCTTAGCTTTTCTAATCTATTTTTCACTTTGTTGATAAGAGGAATCGTTTGGCTTGTAGTAGTAGTTATTTGTATGTACTTTTTTGGTGAAATTAAGGTAATCAAAAGTTTGTTCAAGGAAAACAACAATAAAAATCAATAAAATATTATCTGATAGAACTGTAAAAAGTAATTATATAAAATGATTTTCATGAGTGAAACAGAATATTATTACGATTAATACGTTGTTTCACTCATGATAAGTACTTTGTTTTTTAAGAAATTGAGATATAAGATGAAATAAAAGTATCTAAAAGAAATAGAAATGATATATTTTTAACTGCTGTCAAGCTACTATCTAAAGGAGTCTTTTTAACATCATTGCTTTATAAAGTTGAATGTTGTAAAATTAGAAAACTCATTAAATTCACTATAAAAAGTTTGGAGATTGATTTATATGAAGAAAATTTTTTCTTTAGGAACTGTTTTTTTATGTTTATCCACATATGCATATCCACCTATGCAAGTATTAGCAGAAGTTACATCAAGTCAAGAAGTAACTATTCAAGATACATCAAATACATATGCAAGTACAGATAATACACAGAGTGAAAGTTCAACAATTAGTAGCTCTAGCGAGGAAAAGACTGAAGTATCTAGTAGTACTACAAATAGCACTACAGAAGAGACTAGTCCTCTAACAGAAGAAAATCAGGATTTTTACGAACCACGTCCGTCAGATCGTTCCGACCTAGCTTCAAAAGGAAGAAGTAAAAGAGAAACTAGAGACGCAATCGATGTAGTGATGGCAGGTGAAACAAATCGTCCAACAGTCAGTTTTATTGATGTGTCCTCACATAACGGTACAATTACTGTGGCTCAATACCAAATGATGAAAAACTATGGGGTAAAAGGTGTTATCGTAAAACTGACAGAAGGAACAACCTATTTTAATCCTGAGGCAGAGTCACAAATAAGAAATGCTCAAAGTGCAGGCTTAAAAGTTTCCGTGTATCATTATGGTCATTACACTTCAGCTGCAGGCGCACAAGCAGAAGCAGCATATTTTGCTAGTAAGGCTAATGCACTAGGTCTATCTAAAGAAACAGTTATGGTATCTGATATTGAAGAACCAGCTATGCGAATTGATTCTCTAAATGCAAACACAATGGCTTTTAAAAATAAATTGAATAGTTCTGGATACAGTAAAGTTGCATACTATTTGTCAAGAAGTTGGTTGGATGTTGCAGGAGGTATTTTTGATACTGGACTATTTGGTAAGAATAATACTTGGGTAGCGCAGTATCCATATTCACCTACAGCTTCTCAAAATTGGAATAGTGACTTTTCTTCATGGCAATGGTCTTCAAATTTTTATTTTCCAGGAATTGCTCATGCATTTGATATAAATACGGATTATACAGGATTGTTTACCGGAGATGCAGCGTGGGATGAAAGTATTCCGGTTACAGGAACAACCTCAATTGTAGATACAACAGGCTCTGAGACTGTATATAATGCTACAGGAAATATAGAAATGGGTGGACAAATTCCAAAGTCTGTCCAATTTGCTACTTGGTCGGATAAAAATGGGCAAGATGATCTTCAATGGTATTCTGGTAAGAGAAATAGCAACGGGACATACAGCACAAGCATCGATATAAAAAAACATAAAGATGCAGGTAATTACAATGTACACACGTATATCCAACTTCCAAATGGAACAATGAAATTTATAACAAGCAACAAATTTACAGTTTCTACTCCAAAATTGAGTGCAGAAGTAGGAGCATATAACGCAAACAAAGGTACGTTTGATGT